>JBJTRR010000392.1:0-7715 GCA_046076185.1 bacterium
ACACCGGCAAGATGATCAGCAGGCGATGCTTCAGCACCGACTTGCATTACACAGTATGCACCAAACGGAATGAGCAGAAAAATGGCAGAAATCAGGCCAGGGTTTGATTGCCTGTCTTTGATGGCGGAAACAAGATGAATAATGCCATTGACAAAAGAAAGATAGCCACAGGCAAGCCCGGCCGGGATGGAGTGCCGGCTGGCCAGAAGAATGGCTGTAATATCATAAACCCATACACCGATGAAGTTTATCAGAAAAGTGGCTGGCCGCGTCAGGAGTTCTGCTCCATGCCCAATCTGATGATTGATATGGTTACGAAATCTGTCGTGCAGGTGTTCCTCTGCCTGATGGATCAGGTAAATGGGCAATTGCAGGTAGATGATCGTGAGAAAATCAATTTCTGTTTCATTTACGAGCGGAGCCAGCGCAAGCAGAAAAATCGCAGTGAATATTGCTGCCGCAGGCCATTGCCACTGCCAGACCAGCCATCGCCACATCAATGTTTACCTCGATGTAACCATTCAGCCATAAACAGCCGTGATTGATTTCAATGTCGGAAGCTGTCCGGTTCCCAGAAATTCACGAAGTGCAGTCACCACTGCGTCGGTCGGGTTCATGCCTCGCAGATTGAATATCATGAATACGTCAGGGCCGTTTCATTCGCCTTCTGCGGAAAAAGGGGTCAGGCAAGCTTGCTGCGTTGATCTGGACACATTCCTCAGAATTAAGCTCACCAGGGCTTCTCAGCCTGCAACCTGGTAAAGGGTCAAAACCGATACACGGTAAGAAGCATTCACGGTTAAACTAAATCAATACCATATACCTCCTCAATTTGTCAAAAAGCGGAAGAATCTGTCAGTTTTGATTCGGCTAAAAAATTGCGAAAAACAGCCTGAATACCGTTCATAATAGTATAAATTCCCCTTCATCAATTGGCATTCTTACTTGGTTGTTCTTGCTTGTTTTCAATCCTCCCGCCTCCAACTCTCAGACCCCTCAACCGCCCAAGACGCAGCCCCTCCCGCACCACCCGGGCCCGATTCTGGTGCAGTTGGGGCTTGCATCGCGGGCCGACAGACGGCAATATACCATTCATCTGGTTCACACCAAGTTCAGAATCATGCAACCACTGACGCACAATTCCGGGAGATTCTCAACCAATGGCACGCAGCAAGATGAAGGTCGGTATGGTGGGCGGCGGCGGCCCCGGCAATTTCTTTGGCAAGCCGCATCGCTCGGCCATCCTGATGGATAATTCCGCTGAACTCACCGCCGGTGCCCTGAGGTCAAACGCAGCCGAATCCATCGCCGCAGCCGAAGAACTTTTCTTCACGCGTGGCTATGGCGACTGGAAAAGCATGATCGAAGGCGAGGCCGCCCGCCCGCCCGGCGACCGTATGGATTATGCGACAATTGTCACGCCCAACCATGAACACTATGGCCCTGCCATTGCCGCAGCCGAAAAAGGCTTTGGCGTGCTGTGTGAAAAGCCTCTGACGCTGACCGTGGCCGAAGCCCGCAAGCTGCACGACGTGGTGAAGGCCAACAGCATTCCCTTTGTCGTGGCCTATACCTACACGGCTTATCCGATGGTCATGCTGGCCCGCGAGCTGGTTCAGGGCGGCTCTATCGGCGAAGTGCGCAAGGTTGAAGCCTGGTATCCCCAGGGCTGGCTGGCCACCAAACTTGAAGAATCAGGCCAGCAGCAGGCGTCGTGGCGGGTTGACCCCAAGCGTTCCGGCGCGTCGGGCTGCGGTGGCGATATCGGCACCCACGCCTATGAATTTGTGCGATTCGTGGCCGGGCTGTCGGCTGTCAGGGTTTCAGCCAGGCTCAAGACGTTTGTCGGCGGCCGCGTGCTCGACGACGACTTCACCGTGCTGGCCGAGTTAAATAATGGCGGAATTGTTACCATCGCAGCCAGCCAGATCACCATTGGCGCCCAGAACGACAACGGCTTCCGCATCAGCGGCACCAAGGGCACCATTGAATGGTCGAACACCGACCACACCAACCTGAAGCACTATGCCGGCGGCCAGCCCGTGCATATCTATCGCCTGGGTGCGGAATATGGCTACTTCCCCGATTCGATCAAACCCTATCTGCGTACGCCTTCAGGCCACCCGGAAGGTTTCCACGAAGCCCTGGCGAACCTGCACCGGACGCTGGAATGGACAATACGCGGGCGTCGCGGCGAAAGCTGTCCCAAGCCTTATGCACTGCCCGGCATTGCCGACGGCGTGGCCGGCATGGCCTTTATCGACGCCGCCGTGGCCAGTTCGGCCCAGCACGGCAAGTGGACAGACGTTGCCCCGGTCTGATTGACCGCCCACTTTTCACGAGAGCCCGCCTGCCATGTCAACTGACCCTTCACGCGATCCGCTTGTCAGGTTCAGCGTGGCGGTGGGCGGCGAACTGCTGGAACGGTTTGACGACTATTGTCAGACACATCGCTACCCTACCCGCAGCGAAGCGGTGCGGGGGCTTATGCGATCGGCCCTGATCGCTGAAGCCGTGGCCCGCGACGACGAGCCGGCCATGGGCGTGGTGACGCTGATTTATGACCATCACGCCGGCCAGGTGGGCGACCGCCTGACCGAACTTCAGCACGATCATCTGGAAAAAGTTGTTACCACGACACATGTGCATCTTGATCATCGCCGCTGCCTTGAAGTGATTCTGCTGCGTGGCCGGGCCCGTGAGGTGCGGCTGCTGGCCGACAGCCTGATTGGCACCAAAGGCGTGGAAATGGGCAAGCTGGTGCTGGCTGCCGCCCAGCCCCCTGAAACTGCCAGCGGGCATGACCACCCGCACGATCATCCGCATGGCCACGGGCACCATCACCATCACAAATAAACAGTTACAGATAAACGTGTTTGATTATATAAATAATGACTGATGATAGCGAGCCCAAACAGGCGTGGCTGATGCCCGAACTGGCCAGACCCGACTGGTATCTGGCCTGTTTGATGCATGAATTGCAGGAAGGCCGGGGCAAAACGCTTGAAGCCGGGAATCGGCCGATCGCTCTCTTTTTGCTGGCCGGAGAAGTTTTTGCGATCGACTCGCGGTGCACACATGCCGGGGCTCCGCTGGGCTCGGGCTGGCTTGATGGCGCAATGGTTGTCTGCCCGCTGCATCGATGGAAGTTTGACATCCGTACAGGCCAATGCCGTACCGATCCTCGCCAGCCTGTGAGAAGCTATCGGGTTGAAGCCAGGAAAAACGGCGAAGTCTGGGTAAGAATTACCGAATAGTGAATATCCAACTGAAATTCAGTTTTTCATGATTTTTCAGTGGCCGGGGGCATTAAAATATTTGACTTGGGGCAAAATAGTGCGACAATGTCCTAAGATATCGCAGAGATAGAGCAACCATTGCGACCGACACCAACGAAAGATCTTAACGATGCCCTCTCACCGCGCCCGCAGAGCGATAGCCCTTTCACTTGATCCCATGGAACAGAGGGATCTGTTGACGGGCATTTTCACCGGCCCCCTGCCGATGGCTCTGGTGGAAAATTCGGCGGTGATTCAATTGGCTGACCCGTCGAAATCTGCCACGATTCGGCAGGCACTTGAGAAATCAGGTGGCTACATTGGTGGCAATTATGGCACAGCCGGCCTGGGTGTGGTTTTCGACAGTGGTGCACAGCGAGACCTTTTGACACAAAGCTGGCAGAAAAGTGGCCTGATAGCATCTTTCGCCACTGACGAGCGCATTCACGCCACGGCCCTGCCTGTTTCCGACCCCATGGCCCCGCAGCAGTGGGCCATTGCCGGCACGGCCACAGCGTCGGTCGGTGCCGATGTGGCCTGGAGCCGCACTGTGGGTGCAGGCGTGACTGTCGCCGTGATCGACAGCGGGATCGATTTCCGTCACCCGGAACTGGCTGGACAGCTTTGGAAAAATCCCGGCGAAATTGCCGGCAATGGCCGCGACGAAGACCGCGATGGCTATGTTGACAACACCTACGGCGTAAATTTTCTGAATAATACGGGAAATGCTTATGACGACGCCGGCCATGGCTCGCATGTTTCAGGCATCATTGTTGCAGCCGCGAATAACGGGGCGGGGGGCGTGGGGCTGGCACCGGGTGCGAAGATTATGGCCCTTAAAGTGCTTGATGCTTACGGCAACGGTTCGCTGAACGCAGCGGTGAAGGCGATTTATTACGCGGTTGATCATGGCGCAAGGGTGATTAACGCAAGCTGGACGATGTCTATCGGCAGCCCGGCCCTGCAATCGGCCATTGCCTATGCCGCTTCCAAAAATGTTGTTTTCGTGACGGCTGCGGGCAATGAAGGTGTCAACAACGACCAGATTCCAAGCTATCCGGGCAATTATCGTTTGAATAATGTATTGACTGTTACGGCCGTTGATTCCTCAGGCAAGCTGGCATCATTTTCAAACCGGGGCGGCAGCACGGTTGATATTGCCGCGCCAGGTGTCGGCATTCTTTCGACCACCGGCGGAGCCTACAACACATGGGACGGCACCAGCATGGCATCGCCCTATGTGGCCGCCACAGCAGCCCTTGTTGCCGCGCTCAGGCCTGATTTCAGTGCCGCACAGATCGTGAACCAGATCAAATCAACGGCCCATGTCACCACCGAGCTCGCTGGACAGGTCGGTTCCGGCGGCTATCTTGATGCCGCGGCAGCCACCAACCTTGCTCCTTATGTGGCACCTGTTACTACACCGGTCATACCCAAAGCACCGATTGTCAGAACACCGGTGGCTCGTCGTCAGCCGGTAGTTCGCCGCGTTCTGCCACGTAAATTGATTTTACCGAGGGCACAGGCCCAGTCTCTATCGGAAACCGTTACCGCAATTGCCGATTAAAGACTCTGTCAGACTTCTTTTCTGCCAGACCTGGTTTGTCTCTATCTACCAATTTGAATCAAGCGAGACCATTGTTTTACACTGGGAGTTTACGACATTCGCTAATATAAACAAAAGTTTATTTATGGAATGACTGACAGGAAGATAAATACTGCAAAAAGCACAAGATGAACAGCACCCTGAAGCACAGTGGCGGTGCCCGACGACACCGTAAGGCTGGTCACAAGCAGCGTAATGGCCAGCATCGCCGTATCTTTAGGCGGAAGGCCGAGATCAAGCTTCATTTGAAGAAGCGTGGCGGCGACAGCAACAACCGGGATCGTCAGGCCGATTGTGGCGAGTGCAGATCCGAAAGCAAGGTTAAAGCTAACCTGCATGCGATTGCGATAAGCCGCCCGAAAGGCCGAGGCCATTTCAGGCATCAGCACCAGCAGCGCGATGGCAAGGCCCACAACCGCATGCGGCAATCCCGCAGCATCAATCCCCCGCTCAATCGCCGGCGAAAGCTCATCAGCCAAACCCACTACGGCCAGAAGCGACATGGCCAGAAGGCCAAGATGTATCCAGAGGTTACCGGAGGGGCTATGTGGTTCCTCCTCAAATTCATCTGCAAGCATGGGTTGCAGATAGTCTTCCCGGTGCCGCACTGACTGTACAAATAGAAATATTCCATAAAGTGTCAGCGAAACCAGCCCCGCGAAAATCAGTTGGCCTCTTGAAAAGGAAGGCCCTGGCGTGGTTGTGGTATAAGTCGGCATCACAAGCGTGAGCGTGGCCAGTGTGGCCAGCACAGCCAAGGCCGGCGACGTTCCCTCAACCCGAAACGTCACCACCCTGTGTTTCAGGCTTCCGGCCATCAGGCTTAGGCCCACAACCCCATTACAGACAATCATGACTGTCGAAAAAACGGCATCCCTGGCCAGCTCTGTGGCGTCATCACCGCCTGAAACCATCATGGAAATAATCAGCGAAACCTCAATAATCGTGACAGCAAGAGCAAGGACCAGCGTGCCCATCGGGTCGCCAATTCGGTGAGCAATCGCTTCGGCATGATAAACCGCGACCATGACCGCCGCAATGATTGAAGCAAAAACGACAAATGTCAGGAAATAGCCGGGCGTAATGAAATGACATACTCCAAATACACCCAGCGCAGCCGGAGGCAAAACCTTGCCCAAAATCGGCAGCAACGACTTCTTGTCTGATTCCATATAATCATTTCCTGATATTGTTTTCGCCAACCGACAGTTCTTTTTACGAAGAACCTGCTCAATCCGCCCGGCGTGTCTGATATTTGTCAAGATATTGTTGATAGGCAGGGTCAACCGGCCGGGCCTTCTCAGGGCCAAAGGGGTAATCAGGCATGCCCCGGTAAGGCAGTGGGCCGATGTCGTCGCTCGTACCAGTGTAAGGGTCAGCATCCTTACAATAGCCATAGCTACGCAGAACGAACGATCGCTTGAAGCCTTCTTTCAGTGGCGGCAGGGCATTGGCGTTAAATTCAAAGCGAATTTCGTCGCCAGGGCCCACCACACAAAACTGGTCGTCGTCGGTTGTCAGAAGGTCACGCACTTCGCCAAATCGCGTGAGAAACCCCTTCATCGGCGCCAGCGGGGCCGGGTCGATATAGTCATAATCATAAACCAGTGGTAACCGGCCATCAGGCGAGATTTCCCGCGTATAACCCCGCCAGCCAAGCTGGGCCCGGGCCACCGGCAACGACACCACCTGCTCGCCAGGCTTATCCTCAAGCACGGCCAGAAAGGCTTCGTCATAATAACATTCCATATTTGTCTTCAGTCGCAGCTTCACCGGCCCATCCGTCGGCAACCTGCCTGTCAGCTCAAGCGTTGTCAGCCGTGGTAGCCCTGCAGGGTATCCAGGGTCGGCCTCAAGCACTTTCCACTGGCCCTCTTTTGTCATGATCTCCATGACGGGTGGCTTCAGTTCCACGCCGCTTGTGGATGCCGCAAAATTTGTCTGGGAGTAGGGGTACTCAACCCACCCCGACAGGCCCAAAACCACTCGCTGGCCGGGTTTCATATCCTTCAGCCGATCTCCAAAATCAAGCACAATTCCGTGCTCCTCGGCATAGCCCACCCAGCCAATCCGCCGCTGAAAGGCGTCGCTCGTCAGGCGGTCGAATCGCCGCAGCTTTTCCGTCACGTCGTTGCCCTTCAGGTCGTGGGCCGCTGACGGATCAACCCGCTTTTGCCAGAACCGCCGCTGGCCTGTTGGCCGGTTGCCGCCGGGCGAAAATCGCTCGTCAAGGCCAATCGTCAAATGTGCGGGATAATCAATCACGTCCAGCATCAGGTGGTCAATATAGGCCACCTCATCCATTGGCTCGGTAATTGACAATCGAAAAACACCGTTCTCAGCCCTAAGCTGGCTTGAATCAATCAGCATGAATTCGTCGCGATCCGGCTGGCTGTAAACCCCCGGCGCCACCAGATAACCCAACCCGCCTCCACCCAGAAAGTCGCCAAGGCACACGAACTTTTCGCCATTAAACGCAAAAAGAACCGGGCAACTGCCCGTTTTACGGTTGTTTTCGGCCAGTGCCAGCTTCTGGTCGGTCGGCACGTTCAGCTCGCACTGCATCACACCATCCGGCCATCGCAGCCGCAACAGCGGAATAATCGCCGCACCCCGCGTGCCAAGCACCACCGGGCTCACACTCTGCCCCAGCCCTGCCGTCGGCGTGGTGTGCTCATATGGCACAAAAAGCCCCTGGCCTTCGAATGAAAATCGCGTACCAAGCCCATGAGGGTTAGTCCGCATGTGGTCGAAGCTCCGCTTCCACCTGCCACCCAGATCAATCGCCATAACGGGGCAACCGTGCAACGATTCCGGTCCGACGTCGTCAC
>JBJTRR010000393.1:0-1256 GCA_046076185.1 bacterium
CATCAGTCTTGGCTCGTCTCTGGCTAACGGTGCAGCAAGTGTTATTTCGAACGTCACTAAATCGATAGAAAATCTCGCTCTGAATAATGCGACGGCTCCAGGAACACTTGAATTTCTGCAGAAAACAGCGGCGTTCCACAGGGTATCAGGCGGCACCGTGGCCGGGCAGCTGGCCGGCGCCGGCAACGGCAGCATTTCCATTACTGATGTCGTTTCGAATGTTACACTTGCAAATCTGTCTGTCTGGGCCAATGCAACCACGATCGGGAACCTGAGACCGCCGGTAGTCACACTTGTAGCCGATGCAAATCTGCCTACGCCACATGTCATTGCCGGTGCAGGGCAGACCAATTACATCGACTTCCCGGTCACGGTCAGCGGCACATCTTCAAGCCTTTTACCAATCAGTGTGCAATACACTACTTCTGATAACACGGCGTTGGTTTCACGCGGTGATTACACGCCAGCCAATGGCACACTTACCTGGGCACCCGGCGATACTTCAACAAAGAACATTCGTGTATATATCGGCACAGGTTCATTTGTTGATATTGCAAAGGTCTTCAACCTCAATATTTCTAATCCGTCGAATTCGATTCTCGAATACAGCACGACTGCCGGAACCATTGATTACGCTGTTTTCAATACTACAACCTCAATCGCAACTTCCAACAGCACGGTGACGGCCCTTTCACCGGTGACATTAACAGTCAACAGCAAATATCTTGATCTGGCCAATTCATCGGCATCGGGCACAGTCAGCTTGTATGATGGTGTATCCCTGCTTGGCAATGTGCCGCTGAGTTCACTTGGCATCGCCACATTCACAACTTCTTCGCTCACGGCCGGAACTCATACCATTTCGGCAAGATACAGCGGATACAACATTGCAGGGGCAGTCTATAATTCCAGCCAATCGTCAAACCTGACTCTGACGGTCGTCAAGGCGAACCAGACAATCACGGTTGACCCAATTGCCAATGCAACCTATGGCTCCAGCCCGATTACACCAACCGGCAACACCACTTACAACCTGCCAATCAGCTATTCCATCGTCTCCGGCCCGGTCAGCTATTCCTCGGGCAAGATCAATATTCTGGGCACGGGCCATGACGCCCTTCAGGCCACCCAGGCCGGTAACGACTGGATTAACCCGGCACCAGCCGTGAATTTCGGGTTTGATGTCACCCCCGCCACTCTTTCAGTTATTATTGACAGCAAGTCAATTGCTTATGGATCCGGCTCGCTGCCGAGTC
>JBJTRR010000394.1:0-1128 GCA_046076185.1 bacterium
GGGCCACGCCGGCCGCCTTGGCCTGTGTACGGTTGATATCGAGATAAATTTGCGGCTGATTGGCCCGAAAGCCTGAAAACAGGCCGACCAGCCCGGGCTGGGCCGAGGCCGACCGCATGACATTTTCAACCGAGCCCTGAAGCATGGCCGAGCCCATATCGCCACGATCCTGCACCTGAAGCTTGAAGCCGCCCGTGTTGCCAATGCCGTCCACCGGCGGAGCGCCGAAGGCCACAACCAATGCCTCTCGCACACCCATACCCAATGCCTGAATCTGGCGGAGAATCGCCTGGGCCGATTTCCGACGATTGCCAGACCGCTCCTCAAATCCCTCAAGCACCACAAACATCCCGCCCGAATTTGAGAGATTTGTGGAATTGAGCACAGAATAGCCGGGAAGGCTGATGGTGTGGGCCACGCCGGGAATCTCGCTGATCGCCTTTTCCAGCCGGGCCATCACGGCTTCGGTGCGCTCAAGCGCCGCACCATCAGGCAGCATGGCGTTGACGACCAGATAGCCTTTGTCCTGCTGTGGAATAAAACCGGTGGGCACCACCTTGAAGCCATACCATGTGGCGTAAATCATGCCGGCATAAATCACCAGCATAATCGCCGAAAGGCGTATGCAACGGGCCACAAGGCCGCCGTAAACGAGAGTCAGTTTGTCAAAAACAGTGTTAAAGCCCTTCAGAAATACACCCAGAACCCTGCCCACAAAAGGTGCGGCGAACCAGCCGGGAATTGAAAGCAATGCCACCACCAACAACCACGCCAGCCATTCGCCGGCTGCTTTGGACAGGCCAAGCGATTCAAGCATGCCCAGAACGGTTGATTCCACCATTGGCAGAACGAATTTCGCCCCCAGAATGCCTACGATTCCAGCAATCGCCGGCCGGGGCAGTGCTTCCTTCTGATGGCCGTGTTCGCCATGGCCGCCGCTGTTCCTGAAGATCAGCACGCAGCGGGCGGGGGTCATCGTCAGGGCGTTGATGGCCGAAATCAATGCGGAAACTGCAATTGTCAGGGCGAACTGGCGATAAAACTGGCCGCTGATACCTGCCATAAATGCCACTGGCACGAACACGGCGGTGAGCACAAAGGCAATGGCCAGCACCGGGGCCGTGACTT
>JBJTRR010000395.1:0-3035 GCA_046076185.1 bacterium
CGCAAAAGCTGACCACTGACCAGGAAAGTTCAGTAGCAAATCTTCATTTGTAATCATGATGAATTCCCCAAAGATGATGAATTATAATAAACAGTAATTTAAAAAATAAATGTCAGGATGAGTTTTCACTCACCCTGACACTTGATGCTACCTATCAGGCTGAGAAAGCTGTCACGCCTTCGACCCAGGCATGATGTGACTCGTTTTCAAGTTCAATCGCACCTTCAGCAATCCAGTCGCCTTCGATGGCATCACCACGCACGCCACGAGCATTCCAGAATTCATTCCGCTTGACGCGAAGACGAATTTCAGAGCTCGTCAGAGCTACGGCGGTGAATGGACGCAGCAGAGGAGCTTCGATCAGAGTGATACCGCCCAGAAAAGGCGCTTCAAAAACGTTGATTGGCACGCCAAAAACGCTGGATCCGGCTTCGATTCGCTGAACAGCGTGACCCCAAGTGGCCAGACCGCTCATGAAGTTCGAAGAAAGCAGCATCACATCAGGGTTACCACCGTTGGTGCGGCAGCGTTCCAGTGTGTCGCGGATCAGGTCCGTTGCCTTGTAAGCACCGGCGTTGACCGGAGTAGTCACAAGGTTGGTTGAGATCAGCGTACGAAGACCCTTCTGCTTTGGCCTGGCAGCCACAAGGGGATCTTCACCACGACCGTAATAGCTGGTCGTTTCCATGTCGTCCATCAGGTTCTGAAGAGCGTCCATCCGGGCATGATCCAGCGGAGTTCCATTGCCGGCAGGAGTGATGAAGCCCGATGAAGCCTGCAGAGCACCACTGATCTGAACCGGGTGCTGCCAGGTCTGGCAGAACTGGCTGATGACCAGCGGCTTCATCGCGACTGATGACTGATTCACTTCGCCACCAGTTCGGCTGTTACCAACAAGGCGAACGGTGTCGTTGTTGGCAGCAGTGCCAGCCGTTGTGCCTTCAACGGCACGACGAACTGAAGTTGCGCCAGTCGTTGTGTTCGGATCAGCAAGAACTTCAACCCTTTCGCCTGAAACCAGCTCGACAACATCACCCACCATCAGGTAGCTGCTGTCAAAAAACATGATCGTCGAATCGGCGGCGGCCACAGCGGCAGCCAGGCGAAGTGTGCGGGGCCGAGCGACCCGACTGATGATCGTAAATGTCGTTGATGCAACTGAAACGCGAGGCAGACGCGTCATCAGAGGACAACGATTCACAAACCAGTTCATCGTGACGGCGTGGATCTCGTTACGAATCTGATCCTTGTAGTCATTAACGAACTGAATACCCTGAGAGAAACTGGCTGGCATGATTAAACACCTTTCTTTGAAGTAACAACTGCACTGGATAAGAAAACAGACAAATACAGAGAAGAACACCAAAAACTTAGCTGTTTGACTTTGTTGAAGCGGAATCTTCCGCAACAACAGAAGCCACACCTTGATTCAACCGACGGTTGATTTCAATAATTGCCACAATAACAGCCGATACCCAAGCTGCATTCTGTGGATTCACAAGAATTTGATTCAGCGAGCCACGAATGGTTGAAAGCATCATATCCATGCTGCCTCCGGCTGCCAAAGTCAGGAATAATACTCTCAAAAGCTCCTGTGTGTTTAGATAGCCTTTGATTGATCCAGGAACTTCTTTAAACAAATTCAACAGTTTCATTTTTAACCCTTCACAGGTTTATTGAATGTAAAATTTCAACTTAAATTTTTGGCCACATCGGCTTTTGAACCAGACCAGATTGCTGGTTTTGCTTCTGCCGCCATTGATTAATCACCATTTCGTTCAAGCTTTTTTCTTTATTGAGATCAACAACTGAGCGTTCTGTGACCTGAGTCTCTGTCCGACTCGCCGTACCACCACGAGTGATCGCAGGTCGAAAATGATGAAATTCTGGCTGTTTCAGCCATTCTTTCACCGACTCCGCCACACTTCGCCCATCTGTAGAAGTCACCTCCACAAGATTCTGGTCATTGAATTTTGTGATAACCCGCTCCCTTAAAAGTTGTATCAGTTGCCCGGAAACACCTGGCAAAAGTGATTCTCCACTAATCGCCATCGCCAATTCACGTTCAGCCGCCATAGCGGCACACTGTTTTTTCCAGTGGTCAAGCTCCGCCCGGATGCCGGTTTCATCAGTGCTGTTGCTAGCCACGTCTTCCATCGGTTTGCGCTCAGGTTCAATTTCAGTCTCAGGCTTGATTTTCATCGTAACAGTAGAGAGCTGCGATGAAAATTCAGAATTGATCTCAAGAGATTCCAGATTGATCACCGCCACCACTCCTTACTTGTTAAATTTCCTGCGATAATTCTCAACCAGCAAATCGGCGTATCCAAGAATTACCGGTAGAATCAATGACCTGAAAAGACATATAAACGCTAATTGAAAAACGAGGCAAACAGACAATTGTCGAATCATGATTTCCTGGCTCTCTCATTTAGATAACTTTTAATTTCAGCATCACATTCCAAATACCTTTCATCAGATAATCCAGGCATACATAACCTTAAGAGCCTGCTCAAAAGCAGTGATTCTGTCTTTGGTAACCTTCCTGCCTCTTCTACTATCTTCTGAAATGTTCTCGTCGCGTCAGCTAATTCGCTTGTAGTTAACAAATCGAACTCGCTGGGATATTCAATCCGGACAACCCGCAAATCTTCTTCATTCTTGCTAATTTGCCCTTCATTCAGCACAACAATGGCAAGTCGGGCAATCAATCGCTCGGCCCGGGCCAGAGTTTTGGCAAGCTTTGCCAAACGATTGTTTCCATCGTGCAGATCAATTGTCTTGGCAATTCCTGATTGAGGAATGCCTGACCTGTCCATGCTCCTGACCAATGCTGAATCGCGATCAACATCATCACGAATATCAGACTTATTGCGCCGTATTGATTCGGCACCATCTTTATTGAAGTCAACAACTTCAAAGCCATTGTAGCTCACGCTGCTACCAGTATTGTTCTTTTTCATTGGCAGTAGCCAACCTGGGCCAATGGCAATGCTACCGTCCGGCTGAATCAGATCCTCAGGACCCTGCATTAA
>JBJTRR010000396.1:0-6021 GCA_046076185.1 bacterium
GAAAGCTCTCGTTTGGCACGCAGTCGGAGAACGGGAGTAGGTTCATCGAACGCATTTTCAGTGTTGCGGAAACATGCCGTATGCAGAATCGAAGCGTTTATCAGTACCTCGTTCAGGCTGTCGAAGCAAAGCTGGCAAACCAATCGGCGCCCTCGCTACTCCCCGCCCCGTGAACGGTTACTTCATTACTCAAATACTGACACGTGAATCGTATGTTCCACGCGGCCGATAACCAAGCGGTCAACGGGAGCCGCCGATGACGCGGGTTTTGAAATCATAGTTTTTTGGCGGCGGCCCCGTTACCGCCGTCGTTCTGCTCAAGGAAAGAATCACATGATCCATTGCCGACTGTTGACTGCGGCGTTGTGCCTCGCGTTCGCTCTAGTAGTCAAGCAGATTGCCTGGGCTGTAGGCGGCACCGATACAATTGCTACCAAGGGTCAACCTGCTCACGTATCTCCGAGTTTGCCTGAAGGGACCGGGGAATTAGTGAACGACTTATCGCGTACCTGCGGATGGAACTCATGGTTCTCTGAGTGGCCGAATGACGTCAATCAATACGCTTTCGAGATCAAGTCGACCGATGATTTGAATCGGTTGATCGAGAAACTGGCGAAGGTTAAGAGCGATCTTCGACAAATTCGCTTGTCACACCTGAAAGAACCCAACGGACTTGGTTGGGTCACACGTGTCCCCGAAGGGAATGGAATCTCTGTCATCTTGTCGATTGGTGACCAAGCTCGTATCGACGAGTGGTTCAAACATGTGCGAAAGCCGTTCGGTGTGATGGAGTTCACAGCAACCCCAGTGGCGGTTCCACCGACGCTTACAATCTTCGTCCAGAACGAAGCCGTTGATCTGGACGCGCTGAAGATCCCCGAGGGCATTGACGTGTTGGCGGGCGACGTTCCAACCGTGTTTCACAAATTCAATACGACCATCGAGCAGAAGAAAGCGCAGGAGGCGAATACACCAGACTCGGATTCGCCCAAAGTGATTCTGGACGATGATTCACTCGCAGTGACAAAGAAGATCGCAGCGTTTCTCGAATCGCGGAAGAGCAGAACCAAGCGGTGAACGGGAGCCGCCGATGACGCGGGTTTTGAAATCATAGTCTTTTGGCGGCGGCCCCGTTACCGCCGGCGTTAGACGTATCCGTCCGCTGAAACTTTCAATTACCCACATCCCGGGCCAGACAGAATCCGATATGGATGTCTGTCAGCCTTGCAATGCCACGCCAGAGGACCATGTTGCCCGGCGGTGCGTCTCTGCTGCGACCAAGATAGCCGCCCAGCTTTGCCAGTCGAATCAGGAAGTCTCCTACAGTTCTGCTTTCTCTATTGTCTTTCATTGGTTCGAGATGTTCGAGCAGTTTCATTTCAGTTTCCGTGAATACCAAACTGGCAGGCAGTTCCGGCGATACGCGGTTGAGCTGGCACATCCATAACACCCGCCATGCAAGGATGCACATGATCGCGATCAAATTGGCCAGTCGTTCGGCATTACGCAGTTTCGAGTCCTCGGCACGGCAACCGGATTTCAGTACTTTGTGGAAAGTCTCGATTTTCCACCTTAACGTGTACCATACCAGCTTCTCGATCGCATCGGCCTTGCTCTTCACGTTGAGGTCCGTGACCAGCTTCCAGGAGATAGGTGCACGATCTTTCGGTGCTCCACGTTCTACCGCATGGATTACTGTCAGAGTCAGATTACCGTAGCGTTTCTCCTTGCCAATGGGCGGACAAACCACAAGGCTGTGATACTTGATCTCCAACACAGCTGTCGATGGCCGCCCCTTGTCGTCCATCACCTCAACGCGATGCACCGCTTTGACACGCCGCTTTTGCATCACATCGTTCACAGTCACCTCGCCCCCTTCGGCCCGGCGATCAACGCAGGTGCGGAACACGAAGTGCGTACCCAGGGATTGACACTCACAGAACAATTCGTAGATGTCGCTTTCGCGGTCGCCAATGTGAACGCAACGTGTGGCATCGCCGAGATTCCTGGTGGATTGACGAACATTTTCCAGCCAACGAATACTTTCTTTTTGCTCAATCGGAATGCGTGTGAAGTTGACCGAATGCTTGCCGCCCTCGACGCCTTTGCCCTTGAGCGCGTTGGTGCCTTTGAACTTCTTGCGTGTCCATAACTTAATAGCTGCCAAACCCAAAGGTAGGCCTTGGGTCGTGACCGCAAGGCTGGAATGCATGAGGATGCCGCAAACGGTGTGCATTCGCTGTCGGCCGGCTTTGTCCTTGTGGCCAATGCCGACCCTGTGGGTTTGGCCGATCGCCTTGGTGTCATTACGTGTGAAGGAAAATTCAGTCGTGTCGTGGAGCACGAGGATTGGACCATGCGTCGCGGCGAATCGGTCACGCGTCGCTTCAAAATGTCCGGCGAGGATCTCTGCCTCACTTACCCGATCATTGTCCAGAAAGCGATATGCCGCCTTTGTGGCCGCCCAATCACTGCATGCCAGTGGGATCGATCGGCCGAGACCGTCGGAGAGTCGCTCGATCAAGAGAGAAAACCGCCTTGCAAGGCGAGAGTCGGCGAAGTTACATCTCGCAAGTTCTTGAGCTATCCAGGCTCCCATGACGCCGGATCCTTCCGACTGAACAAAATGAAATCCCAGAGTCCTTTATGGACTTCCACAAGCAAAACAAGTGAGCACATCTGCCTGTGTTTGACAAGGTCAATCTCACTTGAAGCCTTGAGGATGGCTGTGAACTCGAATTCTGACGAACATTGAAAGCAAGCCTTGGTTTTGTCTGGCCCGGGATGTGGGTAATTGAAAGCCGCTGAAACACATCTTGCTGGCCTTGGTAATTTGAGTTCACCCGGTTCATAACTCAAATTCACTTCCACGGGAGGCTCACTTGGCCAATCACAGGATCCCTTCGCAACCGGATCAGAAACGCCGGTTCTGGCTTGATATCATTCGCGGGCATGCTGCCAGCGGGCTATTCGTCGAAGTCTGGTGCCGACAGAACCAGATTTCAACTTCGGCGTTTTATCATTGGAAAAAGCAACTTCAGGGCCAGATCAACAGTCCCGAGCAACCGCGATTTGTCGAAGCCCTTGTTCAAAATAATCCAATTTCCGGCCTGGTCGGGTCAAACGACAATCTGCTGATCCATCTGGGACAGGCCCGCATTGAAGTGCCTGCCGGATTCGATTCCGCAACCATTCGCGTCGTTCTGGAAACGCTGCGGGGTGGGCTATGCTGAATCTTCCAGGCTCGCTTAAAATCTTTCTCGCCACCTCGCCCACCGATTTTCGTAAAAGTCACGACGGACTCGCCGCCATCGCTGAACACGTCATGCTTGAAAATCCGCTCTCGGGCAACCTCTTCGTCTTCACCAACAAACGCGCCGACCGAATTAAACTTCTCTATTGGGATCGCGACGGGTATGCCCTCTGGCACAAAAGGCTCGAAAAAGGCACGTTCAGGCTACCCAAACCTACCGAAAATGCAACCCGAATGGAAATTCCCGCCATCGACCTTTCCATGATCCTCTCGGGCATCGATCTGGCAAGCGTCAAAAGGCAGAAAAGATATCAGCGACCCGCCGAAATATCAAAATAAATTGCATTTTGTCGGGCCATGTCGATTGCATTTGTCGCCGATAATAGTATGAACAGGGATGTCAAAGATTCATTGCCCGACAATATCCCCTTGCTAAAGCAGATGCTGATCGAACGTGATCAGCAGATACAATGGCAATCAAATACAATTCAGTCACAAACAGTATCGCTTCAGTTACAATCAAATACAATTCAATCTCTTGAGTCCAAGGTTGAAGTTCAGTCCAACACAATTCAGTTGCAGTCAGAAACGATTCTGAAGCAGACTCAGGCTCAGCAGCGACTTGAGCATCAGATTGAAAAGCTGCTGCGGCAGCTTTACGGCCGGCGTGCCGAGCGGTTTATTGATCCGAACCAGTTGATGCTCTTTGACGAGAACGACCTGAAGGCCCTTGAGCAGGAGGCTCGCGAGCGGCAACGTGAAGAGACCCTGGCGGCAAAGAATCCCGCGAAGAAGCGGCCTGGCCATGGCCGGAAGCCGATTCCCGACCATTTGCCACGAGAAGTGGTCCTTCATGAGCTGTCCTTGCCGGATCGGGCCTGTCCCTGCTGCGGGGACGAGCGATCCGAGATCGGTTTTGAGTCCAGCGAACAGTTGGAATATACTCCGGCGAGCTACAAGGTGCTTGAGCATCGCCGTATGAAATACGCCTGCCGCCGGTGTCAGGAGCATGTGGTGATTGTTCCGCCGCCTGCCCGCCCGATTGAAAAGGGGCTGCCGGGGCCGGGCCTGATGGCTCATACGGTGCTGTGCAAGTATAGCGACCACTTGCCATTGTATCGGCAGGAAGACATTACTTCGCGACACGGGATCATCCTGCGACGCAGCACATTGTGCGACTGGATCGGGGCGGCGGCGGACCTTCTGGAGCCGCTTTATTCCAGAATGGTCGAGCTGGTATTGCAATCGCGAGTGATTCATACCGATGACACCGGCGTGAAACTGGTGGACCGGATGCTGAAACTCTCGCAGACGGCCCGGTTCTGGGGTTATTATGGCGATGCGTTTCGACCGTATGTTGTTTATGACTTTACCGAGAGTCGTAAGCGGGATGGGCCAGCGAAGTTTCTTAAGAACTATCAGGGATATTTGCAGGCAGATGCCTACGGCGGATACGACGGGATATACTCGGGCGGCGGCGTGCTGGAAGTGGCTTGCTGGGCGCATGCCCGTCGGAAGTGGTTCGACTGTCGGACAACGGATCCGAAGCGATCGCACGAGGTTCTTGGTCAGGTTGGCCGACTCTATGAGATAGAGCGTGAGATTCGCCACGCGAGCGAGGCAGAACGTCTGTCGACTCGTCAGGAGCGATCGTTGCCGGTTCTGGGAGAGATTCGAGCGTGGCTTGACGTGGAGATGCCGAAATTGCTGCCGAAGAGCCCATCTGTCATGGCGGCGATATACATGGAGAATCAGTGGCAGGCCTTAAACCGGTATTGTGATTCAGGGATACTTTCGATAGACAACAACGAATCGGAACGCGTGATGAAGCCGTGTGCAATCGGCCGCAAGAACTGGTTATTTGTGGGCAGTGTATCGGGCGGTCGTCGGGCAGCGATATTGATGGCAATGGTTCAGACCTGTAAACGCAACTGTGTTGAGCCATGGGCGTATTTAAAGAACGTGTTTGAAATTCTGCCGGAAATGGGCAAATCGCCCAAGCCGAGCGACCTTGACGGCTTGCTGGCAGACCGATGGTTGGCCGAGCATCCTGAGCATGTCTGGCGAATCGACCAGATACGTCGGGCCGAGGATAAGTGATTTGGTTGCATTATGACCGGAATTCAAGCGGAATTCTGACTTGAATTGAATTCAGCTTGCCGCTCGCCAAGTGCAGTGTATTTCACCGTACGGATACGAACTTTGTCGAATTCGTCGCGAATCTCAATTCAAAACCGTAATCGCTTTGTCAAATCCTCTCATTTGCATGATCGGTTTCAACATGGCCCGGGATAGACTTTCTTCTGGCTACCAACAGCAATGAGCCCATAAATTCGACCCTCTGGTAATTGAATCAGTGGTAAAGATACGTTAATCTTCAAGTCTGACGGCCTGAGCATTCTCATTCAGTCAGGGCTACCAAGGCTGGCACAGCACCATACACTCTCCAGAATGTCGATTTTGAGCAGTTAAAAAGGAATTTACTTAAAAATGGCCAAAAAGAAATCGTCAGAGAACGGAAGTACCGCCAACCTCGGCTTCGAGGCCAAGCTCTGGCTCGCTGCCGACAAGCTCCGAAATAACATGGACGCTGCGGAATACAAGCACGTCGTCCTCGGCCTCATCTTCCTCAAATACATCTCCGACACCTTCGAGGAACACCGGGCCAAGCTCCTCGCCGGTTCGACGGCAAGAACAGGCGACTACGCCGGGGCCAATCCCGAGGACCCGGACGAATACAAGGCCGAGAACGTCTTCTGGGTGCCCGC
>JBJTRR010000397.1:0-1860 GCA_046076185.1 bacterium
TTCCCAATTTGGCAATCCTGAATATTCGCACCAGCCGGTTGTTGGAAAAAAACAACAATGTAGGTAAAATTCGCGGATTGGATAACCAATTCGGTTTATCCAATGGTAGGAAATGGATTAAGCTAATTATTCAGGATGATCAATAATCAATCATCGATTGTGCAACGGGATCAGTAGCCTGAGCCCAGTTGACGCGCCCAAGGTAGATGTATGCAAAAGAAAAATCGCGAAGATGGCCTGGGTGTACGCCGAAGTGCAATTAATCGATCACTGAGAAAACCGAAAAAACAATCACTTTTCTTATTTCCAGAATTGCTTGAGCGTCGCGACTTACCGGCGCAGGTTGTGCTGGGCAGCCTGCTATTGGATGGCCCACTGACTCTCAACGGCAGCGTTTATTCGGCATGCGGGCCGGTGAATATTGGTTTTAACCCGACCGGTAGCGAATCTTATCTGCCGCTGACGGTGTGGAACGGGAACCTGAGTTTTACGAGTGGTGGCAGCAATTTCACCTTTGCCGGATCGATCGCGGCGATCGAGCAATCGGCGAATCTGGTTGTGGGCCAGGCGACAACAGCCCAAACCTATTCGGTCTCGGCCCTGACTGGCAGCGGCGTGGCTGTTACCGGCGGCTCATCCATGAATGTCATGGGAAGCGGCTTTAATGCCAATAATCTGGCCCTGACTGATCCGGCGGGTGGCGATTCGACCAATTCTTATGTTAGCCTGCAGGGTTCACTTGGCTTTAGCCAGCTTTCCGGGCTTTCCATACCGGTTTCAGGCACGAATTCAGTGCAGGTGAACCCCAGTGCGACTGCACCCGGGCTGACACTTGTAGCCGCCACAACAACAACTGCTTTTCAGGCATTTGATGCATATTTTGGATTCGTTACCCTGTCGGCAGGCTATTCATCAAGCGCGAACAATTTTCAGATCAGCGGTTCCGTTGGGTTTTCAACCGCTTCCGGCGATTTTACTGTCTCGGGCAGTCTTGGTACACCTTCCAGCCCGGGGCTGTTGATTAACAGTTCCGGCAGTGTCACGGCCCTTTCGGTTTCGATGTCATCTAATATTACTACCTACGGCCTGAATGTTAATGCCAACGGGCTGATGCTGAACTATGTGCCGGCAGCAGCAAATGGGTATCAAATACAATCGGGTAGCATTTCGGCAGTGACAAGTGCCGGCGATTTTTCATTCTCAGGACAGTTTGGATCGGGAAGCCAGCCTGGTGTGATCATCAACAATGGCTCTTTAATAAGTCTTTATGCCACTTTGAATGGTGCGGTGACAGCCAGCGGCCTAGGCCTGACGGCGTCGAACGATGTTTTGCAATTCAGCGTGGCGAATGGTTCGACGCCAGCCCAGTTTGAAATTCTGAGCGGCAATGTCACCGTCGGGTCTAACACCACCAACGTGTTATTTCAAGGCACTTTCGGGTCGAGCACAGGCAAGGGTGTGGTGCTGCAAAATGGCAAGCTCACCGCCATGGATATCACTGTCAACAGCAATATGAACGTGGCGGGGCTCAATCTCACCGCCAACGGCGTGCAGTTCCTTTATAACTCGGCCGGGAATCAGTTTCAGATTGCTACAGGGACGGTGTCGGTTGCGACGTCGGCCGTGAACTTCAGCGGTATCTTTGGTTCGGGCAATACGCCAGGGCTGGTGATGACGGGTTCGTCGCTCACCGCCATGGATATCACCGTCAACAGTAATATGAACGTGGCGGGTTTAAATTTAACTGCCAACGGTGTGCAGTTCCTTTATAACTCGGCTGGGAATCAGTTTCAGATTGCAACCGGCACAGTTTCGGTCATCACTTCCGACGTGAATTTCAGCGGCATCTTTGGCTCGGGC
>JBJTRR010000398.1:0-2269 GCA_046076185.1 bacterium
ATTCGCTTGAGGAATCTAAGTCGGCTGGTGATCGCGCTTTTGATTGGTGCGACTGGCCTGCTGCTCTATCGTGGTGCCCTTGCCCAGACACAGGATGATCTTGCAGGCCGCCGTGCCAAACGATCAACCTTTATGCGGATGAAGCTGGAATATTCCAAAAATCTGCTGGAAGCCCTGACTACTGAAGATTTTGACAAAATTACAGCGAATGCCAAGGCCCTGAAGGCCATGTCCCTGGCCGCCGAGTGGGAAGTGCCGGAAATTCCTAACGTGCAGGAGTATCTGACATATTCAGCCGAATTTCAGCGATTAACGGATGACATGAAAAAGGCGGCCGAACGCAAAAGCATCGATGGCAGTCTGCTGAACTTTAATCAGCTTAACGTAAACTGCGTAAAGTGCCATCAGTACGTTCGATTCAAGCGTAACTGAGCCCGGCGGCTGAACCTGAGGCGTAATCAAGCATGCCTTCCGGCACCCAACTTCCAGCGAACCCAGGCCACCGGCTGGGGCTTCTGCAATGTGTAAGCATAAACATGGCGATGATGGTCGGCGTTGGGCCGTTCATCACCATGCCGCTTTTTGTTGGCAAGATGGGTGGCCCGCATTCGCTGGTGGTGTGGCTTATCGGGGCGATGGTCGCCATCTGCGATGGCATGGTCTGGGCCGAGCTGGCTGGGACCTTTCCCGGCGCCGGCGGCACATTCCATTTTTACGATAAAGCCTATGGGCAAAGCCTGAAGGGCCGATTGCTCAAGTTTCTGTTCGTCTGGCAATTCCTCTTCAGCGCCCCGCTAGAGCTTGCCTCGGGGGCCATCGGGTTCTCGCTTTATCTGGGCTATCTCGTTCCAGGGCTTGATGTTGTCGTCACTCAGTCGCCCTGGCCCATCCGCGTTTCAAACCTCACTTCCGTGGCCGTCATGCTGGCGGTCATCGCCTTGGCATGGCGTAATGTCAAGGCGGCTGGGCAGTTGATGGTCATTCTCTGGCTGGGAATGCTTGTCACAGTCGGGCTGATGATTCTTGGCTGTTTCTCTCAGGCTGATTCCTCACTCCTGCAAACAGCGGGCAGCCAGCTGACCGACGCCGTAAGTGCTGCCGGTTCCGGCCAGTTCACCCTCTGGCTCGGCATGGGCGGAGCCCTGGCCATTGCCATGTACGACTTTCTGGGCTATTACCAGATTTGTTACATGGGCGAGGAAGTGACTGAGCCACAGCGGAATATTCCGCGATCCATTCTCATTTCCGTGCTGATCATCGCCAGCCTCTATTTCTGCATGAACCTCAGCCTGTTTTCTGTTATGCCGTGGCAGGACGTGGCCAAGAGCGAACATATTGCCAGCGATGCCTTTGAACGGCTCTTCGGCAACACGGCCGGGCAACTGATCACCGGCCTGATTCTCTGGACATCACTCGCCGCAACTTATTCTGCCGTATTGGGATACAGCCGTGTGCCCTATGCTGCCGCACGCACCGGGCACTTTTTCAGGGGCTTTGCCGAACTACACCACCGCCACGGGTTTCCGCACAGGGCGTTGCTGTTTCTGGGCGCCATTGGCTGCCTGGCTTGCCTCGTCAATCTTGAGGCTGTCATCGCCGCCCTTCTGACCAGCCGGATTTTGATTCAGTTCCTCGGGCAGATTATCACCGTCTTCAGTATCAGAAATCGGCCTGAAATGGCTTCGCAAATGCGGTTTCGCATGCCATTTTTTCCCATTCCCGCCATCGTGGCTTTTCTGGGATGGTCGGCCGTTTTTCTCACATCTGATTGGCCAGCCTTGATTTACGGCAGCCTGAGCACTGTGGTTGGCCTTGTCGCCTTTTTTATCTGGTCAGCAAAAGCCAAACCCATGCAAGCCCAAGCCTGACTAGAGCTTAAATCAGTCAGGCCGGGAATGCATTTTCTTTAAGTTCAATGATCAACAGATCATGCTGGCCGGTTATGCCAGGAACTTTTCAAGGGCATCGAAGCCGCGGCCGATAGTGTCCAGATCGGTCGCAAAGCTCATTCGGGCATAACCTTCCGAGCCAAAGGCCGATCCCATCACCAGCGCCACATGGGCCACTTCCAGGGCCGTCATGCAGAAGTCGGTCGAATCCTTGATCAGCTTGCCGCCAAGGGTTCGGCCAAAGTGGCTTGATACGTTCATGTAAGCATAAAAGGCCCCGTCGGGCGGGATGCAGGTCACGCCCGGCAGCTTCGCCACGCGCTCCATCACATAAGCCCGCCGCTGGATGAAGTGGCCCGCATGCTTGAGGCCTTCACCCA
>JBJTRR010000399.1:0-8147 GCA_046076185.1 bacterium
GGCGGCCGCCCGCCGGAAGAGCCAGCACCAAATGCTGGCGACTATGTAAAAATCTCGCCCAAGCGTAGTGGCAATTTTGTGCTGAGCAGCCCGGCCGTGAAGAACGGCGACGAGCTGCCCAAAGAATTCAATGGCGATGGCGAAGGAGCCACCCTGCCGCTGAACTGGAAGGGTGCGCCCGAGGGAACCAGGAGCTTTGCCCTGGTGATGGATCACCTGGCCAAGGGCGATGAAATGAAGGTTTATTGGGTCATCTGGGACATTCCTTCAAACGTCTCCAGCCTTCCGAAGAATGTCAAAGGTGTGGGCCGGCTTGGCGAGACCTGGAAACGCGGCGAATCTTATGTGACACCACATTCAGCCGGCGGCGGCACAAAAAAATATACGCTGACGGTCTATGCCTTGTCAGACGTTCCCAAACTTGATCCTGAGAAAAAGCCGGTCACGCGTGATGTTCTGCTCACAGCCATCAAGGGGCTGATTCTTGACAGTGCTTCGCTTGACGTCAATTACACCAGGCCTGAGTGAGATCGCTCCGGCCCGGTCATTCACGAGGAATTGAAATGAAATACAATTTCCTGTTTTCATTCCTGAATGCATGCTTTCTGTGCCCTGCATGGGCATGGGGTGCGGAAGGGAATTCCAAATACAATTTTCTTTTCATCTTCGTGGATGATCAGGGTTGGGGTGGCACATCGGTGCCAATGCTCAAGGGTAATGACTTAAGTCGAACCCCTTCATACCGAATGCCGAATCTGGAAAAAATTGCCAGCCAGGGCATGGTTTTTTCGCAGGCCTATGCAGGCCACCCGAAGTGCGAATGCTCAAGGGCATCGCTTTTGATGGGACGAACGACAACAAGCCTGAATGCCACCGACAAAAATGCGAGACGATGGAACGCGCCGGTGACAGATTCGCTGGCCAACACGCTGAAGCGGGCCGACAGCAGTTATGCGGCGGCGCATTTTGGCAAGTGGCAGTGGCCGCAGACGCCGGAATCCATGGGGTTTGATGCCAGCGACGGCATCACCATGAATGAGGATGGCGATTCCAACGACCCTGAAGACCCGAAACAGAGTTTAGGAATTACAAAACGTGCTATTGATTACATGAACAAAATTGAAAACAGTGCAAGCCTTTTTATCTGCAGCTTTCTTATTATGCCGTTCACAGCCAGCCGCAGGCACTGGCCTCAACCCTGAAAAATTATCAGGGGGCCGAGGTGAAAAAACAGCCGGCGGGCAAGCAGGGGCGGGGCAACAGCCCGATTCAGGCGGCGATGACGGAAGACCTTGACACC
Source organism: bacterium (assembly GCA_046076185.1). GTDB lineage: Bacteria > Planctomycetota > Planctomycetia > Isosphaerales > Isosphaeraceae > QWQI01. The sequence continues at coordinate 1,301 of JBJTRR010000399.1, forward strand.
TGTATCGGCAAGCTGCTTGCCGGGCTTGATGAGCTGGGAATTAATGACCAGACGTTTGTCATTTACATGTCTGATAACGGCATGGGCTCGCGGCTGTTGAAGGGCGGCAAGACGATTCTTGACGAGGGCGGAATTCGTGTGCCGCTGGTTGTCAGGGGCCCCGGCGTTGCAGCTGGCGTTTACTCGCGTACGCCTGTCGCAGGCTATGACATTTACGCAACGGTTCTTGATCTGGTTTCGTCATCAACCACGTTGCCGGCGGGTGTGGAAGGTGGAAGCTGGAAGCCGCTTTTTAAGGATGGCACCGGCCAGGTCAGCCGATCAATTGACCGCATGGTCTGGCATCATGATGTTGAGGTTGAGCATCCGCAGACGGCTTTGCGGAAGGGAAATTACAAGTTGCTGCATTATTGGGACACTAAGCAGAGCTTTCTCTATGATCTTTCAAACGACATGGGCGAGACAACGAATCTGGCTGAAGCGAAGCCCGAACTTGCTGCATCGCTGCTTGGCGAGATGAAGGAGCATGTGAGAAAGGGGCTGGGCGATGCCCGGTTCAGCATGCTTGAAAGTGGCAAAATCAGCGGGTCGGCTCGTGGCGGTGTCGGTAAAGAGCAGCAGAAAAAAGGGAATCGCGATGCTGCGAAGAAAAAAGCCCGGCCCAAAAATGCAATGCAGTGACAAATTGCATGAAAACGGAATGGCGAAATGCAATCTCAATCATGTCCGTTTTATATTTCATGAAGGAGAAATCATGAAGAAAATCAGGAAGATGGCCGCATCAGCGGCGATTACTTTGGGCACACTGGCGATGGCCTGGTTGGTTTCAGGCGAGAATATCGAGGCCCAGACAACCCAGCAGCAAAAGCAGCAGGAAGGCAAAAAGGGGCAGGGTAAAGGCCAGGGCAAGGGGCAAGGTCAGGGTAAGGGGCAGAATCAGGACCCAAGCCGTAAAAAAGGCCAGGGCAAGCAGAATAATGGCGGCAATGCTGAAAAGGCCAAGGGCAAGCAGGGGCCGAAGCATGTTTTTGCGGGCGATGCCCCGAAGCATGACTATGACATGATTCTGACCCGGCCGACCGATCAGTCAATCACCCTGAGCATTCTTGGATACCGTGATGGCAAGGCCCAGGTCAGCTATCAGGCTGAAGGTCAATCAGCCAGCATAAAAACCGTGGAAGTTGAACTGAAGCCTGAGAATCCGGCTGAAATCGTGCTGGCCGGGCTTTCGCCTTCGACAAAATTCGAATATACGATAGCCACGAAATTTGGCGATGATGCCGAATTTAAAAAGGCCGAAGCTCAGTCGTTTTACACCCAGAGAAAGCCTGGCAGCGGCTTCACTTTTGCCATTCAGGCCGATTCACATCTGGATCAGGCCACAAACCCGGCCACTTACGAGGCAACACTGGCCAATATCAATAAGGCTGACCCGGACTTGTTTATTGATCTGGGCGACACCTTCATGACGGATAAATACGACAATTACCGCGATGCCAAACCGCAGTATATTGCCCAGCGATATTATTTTGGCCTGGTCGGTAAATCGACACCTGTCTTTCTGACACTTGGCAATCACGACGGCGAACGCCTGGAACGTGGCGGCGGCGGTGGCGAGACAATGCCCGTTTGGTCGAACCAGCTTCGCACCAAACTTTTTCCGAACCCGCTGCCAAGTGCGTTTTACACAGGTAATGAGAAGGAAGTGCCGCCACTGGGCAAGCTGCAGAACTATTTTGAGTGGAAGTGGGGCGATGCCCAGTTTATTGTGCTTGACCCCTTCTGGTACACCGAAAGGCGAGGCCGGGGCGATGGCGGCGGCAACTGGGCCCGAACGCTGGGTGAAGAGCAGTATCGCTGGCTTGAAAAAGTGCTCAGCGAGTCGAAGTCAAAATACAAATTCGTCTTTATTCACCATCTTGTCGGAGGCCTTGATACATCGGCCAGGGGCGGCAGTGAAGCGGCTGCGATGTATGAATGGGGTGGCCTTGGCGAAATGAATATGGAAGAATTCCGGAAATTCAGGCCCGGCTGGCCAATGCCGATACATCAACTTCTTGTCAAAGCCAAGGTTTCAGCCGTGTTTCATGGGCACGACCACTTTTTTGCCCGACAGGAACTTGATGGCGTGATTTATATGCTGGTGCCCCAGCCTGGGCATTCCGGCGGTGCCGACCGGGTGCGAAACACTGAGGAATATGGCTATAAATCAGGTGTCTTTCTGCCCCCGGCGGGTTATATCCGGGTGCGGGTTGAACCGGCTGAGGCAACCATTGATTATGTTCGCACCTATCTGCCGCAGAATGAGACAGGAACGCGGAAAAATGGCATGATCAGCGACACTGTCAAGATTAAGTAATTATTTTGCGGAATGGCTGATTTCAACGGCCTGCACCCGCCCCGGTGGCCCGATTCAGTTCGGGGCATCGGGGTTTTTCGTTGCCTGGTCTGGTTCCATCAGGTCGCTGACGGTTTCAGAGACTTCGCTGGCGGCCTGGTCAATCTGCTTTTCCATGGTGGAAAGGTCGCGCATGGTTTCAACAAATTCGGGGTCAAGTCGGGTTTTTGTCGAAAGGCTTCTAAGCACGGCAATTCCAAGAATGGCGAACATAACTGTCCAGAATACCGGTTCCGGTATTTCCCAGTGTATGTCAAGAATACTCTGCGGAATGTGGCTTCGCCAGCCGGATTTGTCGGCTGTGGCCAGGTGAAATGCCTGATCAATGCCGCTGGCAAAGAGCTTGATTCCGATCCAGAGCACAAGCTGATAGGCTGCACTGGCAAGGCCCGGGAATTTGTCGAGCAGGGCGATAAACATTCCGGCAACATATCGCATGGTGACAATGCCCAGAATGCCGCCGATCCAGACTGTCCACAGCTCGTATGTTACGCCCAGCAGAACCGATTTTTTAATATGCTCGTCAAAGCCTTCCGCCATGGCCACTGCGGCAAGAATGGAATCGATGGAGAAGGCAATATCAGCCAGTTCCACGCCAATCACCGTGCGCCAGAAGCTGCGGGGCTTGGCCTGGGCGCCATGCATATCAGCATGGGCATCGCTGATAAAGTGCTTCATCGCCAGAAAAATCAGGTAAAACGCACCGATGATTTTGAAAATCCAGTAATCCAGCAAAATACCGGCAAAAATCACAGCGATGATGCGGAAAATAAAAGCGCCAATAATGCCATAACGCAGGGCCCGCTTCTGCTGATCTTTTGGCAGGTGCCTCACAAGCACAGCCAAAACCAAGGCATTATCGGCTGATAACAGCCCTTCAAGAATGACAAGAACGACAATCGTCAGGGCAATTGTGCCGTAATCGGCAAGTGTCAGGCTCTGTGCGATGAGAGTGGGGGCAATCACGGCTTTTTGCTCAGGTAGGTCAATACTCTTGAAGACTGGACCAGCTGTGAAGAGTTAGTTTAATAATCCCGAACCAATAATGCACGACTTTTCACCTGCCATTTACGGGGCAATTCAGGTGCAAGTGCCTTAGAACAAAGGGTTTCAGGCCTGTTCAGGCTGGCAGGGCGAAAATTTGTGCCATTTGATACAATCAGTCTTGTCAAACAACGGGAGAATGGCAAAGAAATGCTGACCAAACGGATTATACCCTGCCTTGACGTGCATGCCGGGCGGGTGGTGAAGGGAACGAACTTCCTGAACCTGCGCGATTCTGGCGACCCTGTGGAACTGGCCTCGCGCTATGACCAGGAAGGGGCCGACGAGCTGGTCTTTCTGGACATTACCGCCAGCCACGAGGGCCGCGACATTATTCTTGATGTTGTTGCCCGCACGGCCGAAGTCTGCTTTATGCCGCTGACGGTGGGCGGCGGAATTCGCAACCTTGACGACATTCGCAGGCTGCTTAATGCCGGTGCCGACAAGGTTTCCATTAATTCTGCCGCGGTGCGCGACCCCGAATTGGTGCGGCGGGCCGCCGAGCGGTTCGGGAGCCAGTGTATTGTCGTAAATATCGACCCTAAAAGAATATGGAAAGAAGAAGATGGCCAGCGCAGGCAGGTTTTTGAAGTGCATATCAACGGCGGCCGAGTGCCAACAGGGCTTGAAGCCCTGGCCTGGGCCCGTGAAGTGGAGCGGCTGGGGGCGGGTGAAATTGTGCTGACATCAATGGATGCCGATGGCACGCAGGCCGGTTATGACCTTGAAATTACCAAGGCCGTGGCTGATGCGGTGACGATTCCGGTGGTGGCATCGGGCGGGGCGGGGGCGATCGACCATTTTGCCGAGGTTCTGCACGAGGCCCATGCTTCGGCAGCTCTGGCGGCCAGCCTTTTCCACCAGAGGCAGATTACGATTGGCGAGCTGAAGGCCGAACTGGCCAGGCGCGGGCTGCCCATGCGATTGCCGGCATCGGTTTGAGCCTGAAACGTCACTGCCCGGCAGAGAGAGACCCGCTGGGGCTGCCGCGCACCGGCACGCCTTCAGGCAGGGGGCGGGCGGCCACCATATAGCCCTGGGTGTGCAGCAGGTCGCGCAGCTTGCGGAAGGTGTCAAACCCGCTGGGGTAAACCCACATGGTGATGGTGGCGTGGCCGGGGCTGAGGCGCTTGATCACCCGCTGAAAGTTGGAAAGAGGCTCGCTGGCCTGGGCTAGGGTTTCTCCGCGAGATTCTGAGGCGGGTATGACTTCCCAGCCTTTCATGCCGAAGCCGGTCATGCCGCTGGCGGGGTCGATGGCCGGGCCAATTTCATAAGCCAGGCCAAAATCGCCCACAGGGCCGACTTCCGAGCGGATGCCTCTGGGCGAGCCTGAGAGCCGCACCCGCACCTGAAAGTCTTTCTTCACCAGTTCCATCAGCTTTTCAAGGTCGATGAAGGCAACATGATTGCCAATGACCTCAAAATGATATTCCTCGCCTTTGGCCGGTTTGGCCACCGGGCTGAAGCCGGAAAGGGCCTGCCGGGGCGGCCTGGGGGCGCTGGCCAGTTCGCCCAGGGCTTTTTCAAGTGAATCTTTCTGGCTGGAAAGACTGGCCTTGGTTCGGCTTACGGCCGTAACGCCGGTCTCCGCCGACTGGGCCGAGATTTTATCCAGATTCACCTGCCTGTTGGATTCCAGCAGTTTGGAAACGGTCTCAAAGACCCTTTGTGTTGTGGCGGCCTGGCGCACCTTCGCAGGCCGAATGAACGCGGCCGTTTTGGTCAGTTCGGTGCGTTTGGCTGCCAGGGTTTCGGGGCTCACGGCAGGGGGCTTCGGCTCAGGCCGGGCCGGTGCCAGAGCAGGCACGGAAACTGGTTCAGCCATGGCCGGTTTTGCGGTTTCAACTACTGTCTCTTGTCGAGTGTCAACGGTTTTTGGTTGGGCATAAAGCTGAAAGAGAAGTAGCATTAGGGCGCCTGATGCCAGCAGTAGTGGTGGCATGATCAGGCCAAAGGCCCTTGCTGCTTTGGTTGCCAAAGGGGCTGCCTGGGGCTGCCAGGTTTCAGGTGTGTGATTTACGGGTGTCATTTGAGGGCTCCGCCCGGGGGAACCTTTTCAACGAGTGAAGGCCAGCGAATCAAGCCTTCGGCAATCTGGCTCTGGGCCGTGGCCATGAGGCTTTCGCCGCCAGTGGCCAGCCGATAGCGAAGATAAGGCCGCCAATAGCGTTCCGGCTGGTCGCGCAGCTGTTTTTCAAACATGGCCTGAAGTGTTCGGGGCAGAAGGTCGGGGTCGGCCTGAAGGTCGGTCAGTCGCAGGCGATGCTCGCCGGGCCGGATGGTCAGGCCATCGGCATCGCAAAAAAGCGAAATTTCCCAGGCCTTTTCCGGCAAGCGGTTGTCGCCGCCAAAAAGTCGCCTGAGGCTTGAACCCAGGCCCCGCTGTTCCTGCTTTTCGGCTGATGAATTGTTGCCCGATTCGCCGGAACCTGCCGAAGAATCGCTGCCGGCCGGTGTGCCCAGAAGGCTGGCAATTAAGGGCGGTTTTGAGCCGCCGGCCGCCGACTGAACAGGCGATTTGACTTTCTCACCGGCACCCGCCGGGGCACCTGACGCTGATTTTTGCCCGGCTGATTCGGCCTCGCCAGTGGGGGCCGGCTCGAATCGGGGCAAGGTGGGCGGTAGCGTGCCGAAGGGGCTGCGTGAAGTGGTGGCCGGTCGATCAATCGGCTGAACCACCGGGCCATTTGCGGGCGATGTTGCCGAAATGCCGCCGCTGGATGGATTTCCGAAAGGCTTTTCAGTTGATCGCGTGCCGGGCTGATCGCCGTCGCCTTCATCACTGCCTTCCAGGTCGCCGGGCATAATGGCCACTGCGCCGGGGCGGTTTTGAAGCTGGCCGACTGCACCTTCGCCTTGGGCATTGAGTTCGGCGACAAGGTCAGAAAATGTCCCCGGCTTGCCTTCGGGCGAATGGGCACCGGCTTGCTGACCTGCCTGATTTCTGCCAGCCCGGGGGTCGGTTGACTGGCCCCAGGGCGGGTTTAAATCGGGGCTGAATTGGGGCGAATTGGCGTTACCAACAGAAGATGACGAGCCTGGCGCCTGCTGCCCCCGGCCAAGCTGGCTGAGGGTGCCGGGCCCGAAATCAACCCTGGGCGATCGGCCAGGGGCCCGCGTCTTTCCGGCATCACCGCCCGGAAGACCTTCGCCCGCCGGAAGACCTTCGCGCGTAGGACCTTCGCGCGATAAACCACCGCCCGGTAATCCGCTGCCCCGGCCCGGTTCTGCCGAATAGCCGCCCTGCGGGCCCTGTGCAGGCTGGCTGTTTCCGGCCATCAGGCCACTGCCAGGTCTGGTTCCGCCGGGCGACTCGTTATTCAGGCCATCGGGGCCGCGCTGGCCGCCAAGCCCGTTCTTCCAGACGTAAAGCCCGTTTGTGTCAAGATTTCCAGGCTGGCC
>JBJTRR010000400.1:0-1104 GCA_046076185.1 bacterium
TTAGAGGATGTCTAACTGTAGTAATAATACATTATTATTGAGACCATTTCATACGTCTGGCTAGATTTCAATTCAATGAAAAAGGGACGAAGCTGTTACTTCGTCCCCTTTGAAACAGGTTGCAGGATAAGTTGCTGTTGCCTTATTTACATGGCAGGCAAGTCAATCCAGCGACGTTCTTCAAATGATTTGATGGTCGCATCGGCAACAACCTGGGCTTTCCATCCATCAAGGTAATCGGGCACAGCATTTCGGCCTTCGACAATGGCACTGACGAACTCATAAACCAGATCGTATCGGAAAACTGTCGAAGGTAGCCCGGCATGTGCATCTCGTGGGCTGCCTGGAGGTTTCATAAATTCAGCTGGAACGCTAACCGGTTGAAGGTCTTTCTTGTGGCTTCCAAGTAAAATATGGTTTGGGTCATGCATGCGATAAACGGCCGAACCTTCGGAACCGTTGACTTCGGCCCACTCGTGGTGAGTGCCTTCCTTATAATGCCCTTTCGCCAGCACGGTGCCTTCCCAGACGCCAGTGCAACCGTTTTCAAACTGGCCAAGAATCGCTGACCAGTCATCAATATCAGAGGGCGGACAAGTCGATCCATCGGGCGTGGTTGTTCTGGGTGCGAAAGTGGCAAGGGCGCCGCTGATGGATTTAATGGGCCCAAGAAGATCCATGGCGAAATCAATTCGATGGATGGTCATGTCAAAAAGATCGCCAGCCCCTGCTTTATCTTTGTATTGTCGCCAGCCCCAGCTTGTTTCAGGCAAATCCAGAAACCTTTGAGAACGAAAATGGCGAGGTGTGCCAAGTGCCCCGCTTTTCACCAGGTGAGCCATATATCGCATTGAGGGGGCAAAGCGGTAAGTGAAGGCTGTCATATGTACGACACCGGCTTTGCTGGCTGTTTCATACATGTTGCGCACTTCAGCGGCATTCAATGCCAGTGGCTTTTCGCACATCAAATGCTTGCCGGCCTTAGCTGCTGCGTTTGATATTTCAAGGTGAGTGACGTTCGGAGTCGCTATCACAAAAGCATCAATTTCAGCATCATTGATGATTGACAGATAGTCGGTTGTGGCTTTTTCTACACCCCATTGA
>JBJTRR010000401.1:0-4256 GCA_046076185.1 bacterium
CCGTGTAAACCACAACCATCGCCTGCGATTTCAGCGGTTTCTGCTCGCCCGACGATTGATCAAGCACAAAATTGACGGGAATTCCGCCCTTGCCCGTGAACCGGAACGGCACCAGCTTCTGTGTCAGATTCGGCCCATCCAGAATTTGTGAAAATCGGGCATTACCCGATTTGGTCGCAGGTTTTGGCGGTTCCTGTGCCGTGACCTGATTGTTGTCAAAGCCAGTCTGTAGCAAACCAGCGGTGCAGATGGCGATCAAAAAAGGCGTTTCATCAATCGTACTCCTGTTAAACAATGTCTCGGAACCCGTTACACTTACTATATATATAATCGTTTGACGCAAATCAAATGGTTTTTGGGACGATCGTAAAATTCACAAAAAATCCCCGCCCGTAGAAGGCGGGGACGCTTCATGCCATGTTCTCGTCACTTCACATCAAATAGATAAATCTTTGAATCAGAAGCGGCCACGGCCACCTGCCTGCCGTCGGGGGCAAACACCACCGAATAGGCCTGCATGCCCACGGGCAGCTTAATTCGCTGCTTTTCCTTGTTCGTGGCGGTGTCCCACACAATCACGTTGCCGCCATATCCGGCTGAGGCCAGTTGCTTGCCGTCGCGGCTGAACTGCACGGCATAAATGTCGTCGGGGTGGCCTTCCAGCTTGGCCAGTTCCTTGGCGTCGGCCACGTTCCAGATACGAATCGTCTTGTCCACCGATCCCGAAGCCAGTTTCGTGCCATCGGGGGCAAAAGCCACGGCATAAACCGCTGCCCCATGGCCCGCCGCCTTGCGTAATTCCTTGCCCTCGGCAGGCTCAAAAAACTTCACCAGTTTGTCGTCGCCGCCCGTGGCCACCAGGTCGCCCTTGGGGCTCACGGCCACGCTATAAATCGTGTTCTCGGCGGCTTTTTCCACCGCCTTGATCGCCGCCTTTTTCTGCAAATCCCAAAGCCGAACAGCTTTGTCGGCCGCGCCGCTCACTGCGCGATTGCCATCAGGAAAAAAGCTCACGCTGTAAACATTGCCGCCCGAACCATTCAGCACCACCGGGCCAGGCGGTGCCGCTGGGGCCGCAGCCGCCGGTGCCGCCTTCTTTTCAGGCTCTTTCTTCGGCTCGGCCTTTTTGGCTTCAGGCTTCTTGGCCTCTTCCTTTTTCTTGGAGTCGTCCTTCTTCACTTCCGCCTTTTTCGCTTCTTCCTTCTTCACTTCGGCCTTTTTGGCTTCTTCTTTTTTGGGTGGTTCGGCGGGCTTGGCGGCGGCCGGTGCCGGTGCCGTTGCCGCAGCGGCCAGGCCCGGGAAGTCCCACAGGCGAATCGATTTATCAAGCGAACCCGAGAGAATTTTTTTGCCATCGGGGCTGATGGCCAACGTCAGCACCAGGTCGGTGTGCCCTTCCAGCTTGCCGGTTTCCTTGCCAGCGGCCACATCCCACACCCGCACGGTTTTGTCAAAGGCCCCGCTCACCAGATATTTGCCGTCGGCGGTATAGGCCAGGCCATAAACGGGGTCGGTGTGCCCTTCAATCACCTTGGCGGGCTTGGTGGGCGGATCAGCCAGAGCCAGAAGGGCCGGCAGAATCAGGCAGGCGACAAAAGCCGTGGCACGCATTTTGGTGTTATTTTGCGAGATCATGGGAAAGACCTTGGCTGATGATGAGAAACCGGGAAGGCTGGGCCGAATTTTCGGGCCAGTTCAGGCAGGTGATAATTTAACTTATCAAACCGGCGTCAGAATTGCCAGTAACGAGCCGCAAACTCGGCGATCGCCGATTCTGAGCATCAAATGTCGAGCGGCGGTTGAGGCTCATACTCAACAATTCGCACCGCTCGACATTCACATTCACTGTGCCTAAGCTATTCCTAACTACATCAAAACCATCTGGTCGAGACGAACGACAGACAAAGAGACGCCGACTTATGCCGCCGATTGATCGCTATTACGCTGCGTGCTGTCAGACCAATTTTCCGTGTGTCGCTCATCGCGACGAGCTGCCCGGCCGGGTCAAAAAATGCGTGGAATTTGTGGATCGGGCCGTGCTGGGCTATTCGCCGTTTTTTGATGTCAAACTTGCGGTTTTTCCCGAGTTTGTTCATGCCGCACCGATCTATGAAACCGCTGCCGAACTGGCCGACAAGCTGGCTGTGGAACTGCCGAACGACTTGACCGACACTTACGCCAAAACTGCCAAAAAACATGGCTGTTATATTGTCGCCGGCACGTTTCTTGAAGTTGACAAGGCTCACCCCGGCCATGTTTTCAACACATCCTGCCTGATTGGCCCCGATGGCATTGTGATGAAATATCGCAAGGTGCAGCCTTGGGTTCCGTGGGAAGTGCACACAAGCCCGGCCGATTTGACAAACGACCCGAAAACGCTTTTTCCGGTGGCTGAAACCGAAATTGGCCGCATTGGCATTGCCATTTGCTATGACTGGCTTTTTCCCGAAGTCTTGCGAGGCCTGGCGGCCAACGGGGCCGAGGTGCTGGTGCGAACTTCAGCCTATATGGACCCCTGGGGGGCCACGCCGCCAATGGACTGGTGGACGCTTTTTAACCGGGCCAGGGCCGTTGAAAATTTGTGTCATGTGGTGGCCTGCAACCAGGCTGCGGCCCTTGAGAATTATCCGCCGTTTTCGTGGCCGGGGGGCTCTATGATTGTGGATTATGACGGCCGGATCATGACGCAGGCCGACCCTGGCCCCGGCGAAAAAATTGTGGTGGGGCCGGTTGATCTGGCAGCCCTGCGGGCCGAACGGGCCCGACGGCGGGGGCATCAGATGTTGTTCCACCGGTTTGAATCGTTTTATAATTCAGAGAAGAATGCTGAATAATAGAACAGACTAGTAAAGCAGAAGCTGGCTGGAGTCTGACGGCTGAGGAATTGTACCGCCCCGCAGTTCACCACTGACTGAACTGGATCATGAAATGTCGATGTCGCCATTTTTCAAGGAGATTGGGCCCGGCCCGATTGGCCCCCGGCCTGACGAGAATGTCACTCCGTTGTGGTTTAAAATTGCATGGCTTGTGGGCGTGGTGCTTGTTGTAGGGACCGTTGGAGCAGGATTTTATTTGCTGACTGGCCCTGGCGATATGCCCCCACCCCTGGTTGCAGACCCACAGCAAAAATCAGATATCGATGGAAAAACCGGCGGCACAATTCGGGCAACAAATTCAGAGTCGCTGAAAAAAGGGGCGTCTGATGTCAATTCAACAACACTTGCCCAGGCCCGCAAGGTCAAATCGAAGATCATTCCGCCTGAGGAAGTGGCGATTGACCCGAACGCCCCAGCAGCCGGCCCCTGGATAAAGCATCATTATGCCGGGCTTGGGTTTATGGAGCGTTATGAATATGACAGGGCCGTGGCCGAATTTCGAAAGGTGATTGAACTGGAGCCGGCCTGGCTTTCAGCAAAGATTAACTTGGCGATTGCCCGGCTGAACCAGACGGGCACCGAGTCGGAATCAGCCAAAAACAGCCGGACGGGCGAGCCGGCGAAGTCGAACTTTGACGAAGCTTTGGAACTGTTTGACAGCGTAATTGCACAGGAGCCGGCGAACCTGCACGCGAGGTTTTCTCGCGGCGTGATTCTGGAATATGTTGGGCGGTTGGCCGAGGCGCAGAAGGATTTTCGAGTGGTGGCCGTGAAAGACCCCGGCGACGGCCATGCCTGGTATAAAGTGGGCTCGACACTGACATCCAACGAAGACCCATCGCAGCCCGCCGGGCCTGACCAAGCCCAGGAACTGATTGAAATCTACGAGCGGGCCCTGGAATGTAACCCCTATCTGGTTCCGGCTTTGTATCGCCTGCAAATGGCTTATGCCATGGCCGGCGACCGGGCGCAGCAGAAGGCGACGATTGAGCGCTGGACAAAGCTCAATTCAAAAATGAACGCGGCAGCTTATGGCGAAACGGCCGAGACATTTTATGGCGAGATGGGCAAATATGCCCGGATTATCAATCCGCCGGATGCGTCGGGAAGGAGCCAGGCAGGCAAGGTTGAGGCCAGGCCCGAGAACCCGTCGTTTCGTGAGCTGAAACTGCTGGATATTACGCTGGCTGCCGGCACACGATGGGCAACTGCGGCTGATTTTGCCGAACCCGAACGGGTCAACCTGCGGGCGATCCGTCAGCGATTCGGCGTAAGCATGGCCGTTGCCGACTTTAACGGCGACGGAAAGCTTGATATTTACGCTTGCTCCGCGATGATTACGCAAAAAGGTTTACGTGATGTGCTGCTGATGAACCTTGG
>JBJTRR010000402.1:0-8290 GCA_046076185.1 bacterium
AGCGACGGATGGCCATGGCCGCCTGCTCAAATTCAGCCACGAATTTATCGTGTTCCTTATCGCGCCAGGTGGTGCCCAGGTTATTCAGCTGGCCGTTCAAGGCGCCCATCTGCTGGGCCATATTCTGCTGAAAATGCTTCAGCAGCATGGCAAATCGTCTGATTTCTTCAGGGTCGGCATGTGCCTGCGCCATTTGTTTTTGCTCCTTTTATATTTGAGAATCAGAGTTTACACACCAAGATTCATTTCATTCGGCCAAGCCACCGCTGCCACTGGGCATTGTCAAGAAGCCCATAGGGCCTGATTTTGATCGTCTCCGACTCAACCGGCCGAACAAAAAGTGCCTGCCATCGCTGCAATTTGGTTGCTCCGTTATTATCGAGAAAATGCGTGCTGTCAGCCGCAGTTGTCTGATAGATCACAATTGTGCCAATTTCATTGATGGCATTACGCTCTGTGCAGTTCTGCATACTGATGGCACTGTCTGTCCAGAAAATCGTGTGGATACCAACAGGCGGGCCATCTCGCAGAATCTCATAAACCATTTTTGTCGTTGATGGCGGTGCCGGTGCCCCGCCGCCAAATCCGCCGAATCCATAGTCGTCGTCGCTCTTGCGAAGGTCGCGCAGGCGGGCAATATCGTTAATGACAAAAACAAGTGGAGTTTCGGCGGCTGATGGATCATCCTGCCGTGCATGAAGCTGGTTCCATATCTCCGTCAACTCAGACTTAAGGCTGGCCGGAGCAATTCGCTGAACATCGATTGGCAATTCTTTGACAAGATCAAACAAACTGGTTTCACCTGCCGTTGGCGATTCGGCAATTTTCACACTGGCCGTACGCGATGTGGCTGCCACACCCAACAAACCACTGGCCAGCATGGCTCGCACATCAGGCCCCTGACGCCCGACAACAAGAAGATTGGCACCAGCTTCGCGGGCGAATTTCACAGGTGGCGGGTCAGATATTGTCACCGTCTCGCCTGGCCAGAAGCACGGGATTGCGGTCGATGCCAGCGATTCGCGAACCGCCAGTGCCTGTAAAAGCTGCTTGTTCCGGGCAAGTTCGCCCGAGGCCTGACCTTCAAAAACAATCATCGGCTCTGGCCTTCGCCAGCCTCGCTCGCTGGCTGTCTGATGAATCGCGGCCAGCCGTTTTTCGCGGTCACTGTCTGATATCCAAACCGCCTGAAACAGGTGATTTCCTTCCACCAAGCCATTAGCATCGTTGTAAATGGCCTCGCCCGGCCGGGAAAGAAGCCGGGCGGCCGGATTATCTTCACTCAAAATCAGCCGCGAGTCGTTTTCGTTACACTGAAGGGCAATTCGCACGCCCATCTGCCCCATGGTGCTGCGGGCAATTGCATAAGCGCCTGCCATACTTTGCGAGCCTAGAATGGCGTGAATCCCAAACGCTCGCCCCTGTCGCACCAGCCTGTCCAGAAGCGAGGCTGAGTCCGACGAAATTCGGTCGTCTTCGTTAAATAGCTCCTGAAATTCGTCAACCACCAGTAAAATACGCGGCAATGGCTCGCCTTGTACATTCGCCCGAAAGCCGGCAACATCCTGCACACCCGCGCGGCGAAATCGCTCGCCCCGGTCTGTCAGCTCGCGGTCCAGCTTTTCAAGCACACTCAGGCCAAACTCGCGTTCGCTTTCTACCGCCACAACCCGGGCATGAGGCAAATTACGAGTCGCATAATTCTTGAATTCCACACCCTTCTTAAAGTCAATCAGATAAAGTTCCAGCTCGTCGGGCGAAAACCGCAGTGCTGCATTTGTCACAATGGCATGCAGCAGTGTACTTTTACCAGAACCAGTGCGGCCTGCCAGAATAACATGCTGCGATGTGCCTTCGCCCAGTCGCAACGACTGCAATTGCCTTGCCCCGGCCCGACCCAGCGGAATATCAACCCCCCGGGCGGTTGACTGTGTCCAGATCGAACCATCGGCAGGTGCCACCACAGAAAAAGGCACTTCCACCCGCATGGCCTGCTTGGCCCGGGCACCGATGTCTCGCACCAGTTTTGTGGCTGTGTCTGCATCTGGCGGGGTGTCCCACTTCGGGTCAAATCGATCCAGCGGGTGGTTCACCCACGACCATCGACTTTTGTCACCTGACCAGACAATCCGGTCGATCTGGCTTCGAAGCTCGTTCTGGTTCGGGTCGATCGCGCCAGGCTGTGAAAGGTCATGCCCGATGATGACATAAATTCCGCACCGAGAGCCAGCTTCGATCAGTCGCCGCAATCGCCGGGCTGATTCATCGCTGATTCCCTGCGGATAATCAGCCAGCACCAGCACGCGATAAGCCTCGGCCACCTCGCCCGCGTCAGCATTGTAGTCCTGAATGGTCTGATACTGATTACGTAAATAATTCTGTACGACAAATTCCAGATGTGCCGTCAGTTCAGCCAGTCGTGCCTCTATATCACGTGCCTCTGACCATGGACGCTGGTTCACAAGACTGGGCTCAAAATCTCCAAGATGGAGCAGGCTGGCAAATGTCTGACCCAGGCCAACTGGATCGACAAGTGTAAACCGAACTTCGCCCGGCGGAAATGAAGCCAGCGTGCGCAACACAATATTTTGCAGCAGTGCATACATCTTGGCCCGGCGCCCTGGCGGCGATTGAATCCAGAGCGTTGACTTTGGCCCGGGCAGGGGCCTGATGAGCGGCAAATTATCAAGCGAGACGGTGGCCTGTCGCACTTCCGCATCGCCTGAAACAAGATCAGGAAAGGCTTCTCGCGAGACCGATACTTCACCCAATGCCACACCACCGGCACGGGCCTTGCCGGCTTTCGCTAGATCAAGCGAAGGCCATGCCTTCGGGGCTAAAAGCTCGCGCCAGTTGTGCCAGCCCGTGATCTCGGCAGAAAGAGCGGTTGATAGATTTTTCCAGTCTGTTCGCAGCTTTGCCCACGCCGTGGCATGCTCAGCCAGTGCGGTTTTTTTCTGCTGTTCCAGGGTCTGCTCTGCCTGCTGCATACTTTCCTGAAGCTTGTTGGCCAGCTTTGTCACTTTGCTGGCGGCTGTTGATTCAATCTGCCTGAGATCATCATCATATTTTGCAAGCGACGAGGCTTGACTGGCTTCCTTGTCGCGGGCAATTTCATCCTGAGCTGATTCGAAATCGACTGTGGCCAGGCGGGTCTGCCGCTCGCAAGGCTCGCCGATCGATTCCCTCTGTTCTTCCAGTTGCTGCTCAACCGCTTTTTTTGCCGTATCCCGCCAATAAAGTAATTCGTCGTCCAGCGTATCAAGCTCGGCCTGAATTCCATCCCACGCTGCAATCGCCTCGGCAGCCTTTTTCTTGAATGCCAACTGGCCTAGAAAATGCCCAATGATCGCCAGAACTCCGCCACCAACGGCCGGCCCGATTGGGTCGATCCCGGCAAAAAATCCAGCCCCGCCACCCAAAGCCGCCCAGATGGGAACCAGCGGAAGACGAAAAAGCAGTCGAGGTAAAAACTTCACCAGCCGGCGGCCCTGTAATTCCAGGGCGACAAGCCTGTTTTCAAGAGGTTTCAGGTCGGGCGAATTTTCAATCGTGGCAAAAACGGGCAGGCTTTTCTGGCTGGCTGGCCTGGCTGCATTCGTTTCCTGCCCTTCCGGCCATCTGGCACCCACTTTCTGCCAGTCGGCGGCAAGCTGCTCAAGCCGGGCCGTCATCTCGTTTTTGATTTTTCTGAGATTGTTGAATTCCGTTTCAACACCAGTTCGGCGACTATCAGCGGCGGTTGAGGCATGCCAGAATTTTTCGTCGCGTTCTTTCTCAAAGCCTCGAACCTGCTGCATCAACCGGCTGCGGGCCTCTTTCAGTTTTGCCGTAGCCGTCGCCTCCATTTCGCTTGTCAGTCTTTCCAGCACGGCCCCGGCTTCGGCCAGCAACCGGCCCTTTTCTTCTTCTATGCCTTCTCGAAATTTCTGCACATTTCGGGTAATTGACGAAACAGTTTTCTGATGTTCGTTTTCAGCTGAGAATATGGCCTGGCTCAGGCCAGTCTCGGCTGCGCGTTCGGCTTTAGCACGCTCGGTGGCTGCAGCGAGATAGGCTGAAACTCGCTGGCCACAGTCGATCGATTCCGGCAAAGCCACAAGCTGTGCCCTGTTCTGAAAATCGCCGCCCGTTTGGCCAGAATCACTCATTTTTTATTCCCGCACTGCCAAGCCATCACATTTTTTCTGACAATCATTAAATCATTATAACCGTGAAGCCAGTTGGTTGCGACGAGCAGGCAAGTGAATCGGGAACCGAACGATCCAGCAATGACAACCCTGACAGGTTATGGATGTTTTTGAAAAAGCCATAGTTGCTTTGAAATGGCCAGAGTGAACACCATTATTTTGCCTCAGCAGTCAACTTTAGCATGGCCTGGCCCATGGCCTCACCGATAAGGTAATAGGTTTCAGCATTTGTATTCCAGTGATAGCCCTGGCCACTGGGCGAATCCTCTTTTTCACGCCAGAAGTTCTGGGTTTTCACAAAAGCCACATTACCTTTGAATTCCGGATATTCCGCGACAGCGGCCTGTGCCTTCATCAGCGAAAGGGCTCTCGGGTGTTTTTCATTCGGGCCAGTCATACCAGTCTCGGCAATGACAAATGGAAGGTTTTTCACTCCCAGATCTTTTCGAATATCCCTGATAAAATTCGCCATGTTTTTTTCGTATTCGTCATTAAATGCCTGATTCACACGGTCATTCCAGCCCTGGTGCCAGCCAAATCCGGCAAGCACCCAACCCCTTCCCTTATATTGCGGAAAGTGATCGTCAAATTTGGTAAGAATGGCTTTTGTCCGATCAACAATCTCGCGATAAAAAGGCCCTAAAGTGCCCCCTGAGCTTGGCGGACGAAAGTCCTGTGCCAGACTCTTGCCACCCCAGGCCAGTTTGACAAGAAGCACAGGTTCATCATAATAATCGCCCGTCACCTGACCAAAGCCAAGTTCAGGCCCGATCTGGTTTGAATTCCCTCCAAATCCGGCCGTTAATGGCCCTTTTCTTTCAAGAAAATCAATCATCACATCGTCGCGAACCAGCCATTGGCCGTCATTACCCATCAATTTCTTGAATTTCCCAGCCGTTTTTGGGTCGTTTGCCAGGAATTCAAGACTCCCCCGGCCCGCATTCCGGTTCGGGTCCAACTTAACGATACCTGTACCAACCATATTTGATTGACCGGCCATCACAAAGACTTTCACCGGCTTTTCAGCGGCCATGATCGTCTGAACGGCAAAAAGAGCCAGAAAAAACGCTGTTCGATTGATATTCATCATTTTTTCACCCCGATGGAATGCCCGGGCCCGGAATAGCACTTGTATGGCATCACTTTACGCCATGCCGGGCCGTCTGAAAATAGCGGCAACCGCTTTTCCTGATTTTATCCCTTCGTTTTTTCAGCCTCAAACTACTGTAGGCAAAGCTCCATTCAAATATTCGGGCTGAAGCTCTTTATCAAGCCTGCGGAAATAGACCAGGCTATAGCTTGATAACAGTGCAGCGAAGATACACCACACAGATGTATAAGCATATGTTACAAAATAATGGGCCGCAAACACGCTGGAAAACCCAATGAACATAGGCACCCGGCTTCGGTTGCCAACTCTTTGAATAAAAAATGGCCCTGCTGTGAAAAGCAGGTAGAGAATCGTCATCGGCACACGATTACTGCCACCCAGAATCACTGTGTCAGAATAGCTGTATCGAATGGAATGATGCACCACGGTGGCCTGAATCTGGTTTCTGAAATCGGCCAGCATCGGAAGGTAGTAATAGAAAAACCAGCCTGAGCTTAAAATGAGAATTGCCGAAAGCAGCCTTTTTTTCCGGGGCTCGGTGGCAGCGACAAGTGCCGTAAGCGGGCCCCAGAATGGCCACCAGCATATGGCGAAAAAGAGATAAATGCGGGCCGCCATTTCGGCAGTGGCTTGGTCGTTATGGTCCAGACTTATCCAGATGACACCTTCCATGGCCTGCTGAATGGCAAAGCCAAGCGGCACGCTGGCCACAGGCCACAACCTGGGATGCCGCCTGATAGCCGAATTCATGCAGAAAATGCCAATGGGCGTAAGCGTGGCCGCTGTCAAAAAGCTTGCCTGGGCTGAATAGCACATTTTTGCCGGTTTCCCCTGAACAGATGATGGATATGTGTTTGCAGAAGATCCGGCCCAAGCCGAAAATTCTTTTTGATACCCGTTCAAGCGAAGCAGGGGCAAAAATATTACGCAAAATTTCTGAAAATGATCAGGAACTCAATAAACACTTGTGGCCGAGCGGTCGGCGGCGGCCTTTCGTGCCGATTTATCGAAGCCCCAGTGTCGAAAACCAAGCCAGACCAGCGAAGCACCGTGCAAAAACCCATGAACCACGGGCCACCACAGCATCGGGAATAGCGGCATGATACTTGCCACCACCATTAAATAAAGGCCGACCAGATAAAGTCTTCCCCAGTGTGTCGCCCCATGACAGAAAACGCCGATACCAAAGACGGTTGTCATCGCGGGGTAAATCGGCAGAATATTACTGCCATGCATGTAAATATGTGCCGGTACCAATGAAAAACAGGCCAGCATGATTCCAAGCTGAAGACCTGTTGACATACGCTCAACCGGGCTGACCACTTTGGAACGCGTCACCAAAAAAATCCAGTAAATGATCATCCATTCAAGAAAATGAAGGCCCAGGCCAGCATAGGCAAGCCACGGATTAAGCCCCATAAGCAACACCGCCATGACAAGTGCCTGACTGATGACAAGCGAAAGGGCCGACATGAAAAAAGCCGGCCACGACGACATGCTCATCGTGTCGCGACGGCGTGAAACTGCCCGCGAGAGGCCGATCATCAAGCCCCGGCGACGCGTGGAAATGGCTTCCCCTTCAAGAAACGCCGTCAGTTCTTCGGCAAGATTCAATGCCGACGGATATCGATCACGTGGGTCTTTTTCCAGGCACCTTAGTACAATTGATTCCAGATCACGCGGCAACCCCGGGCATCTTGCACGCAAATCAGGCGGGTTTTCGTCGCGAACTCGCTGAATCGTCACCAGCCATTCGTCACGACCATAGGGAGGCTCGCCAGCTAGCATTTCATAAAGAATGACACCCAGGGCATGAATATCAACGGCTGTTGTCAGGCCTGAATCACCGGCCACCTGTTCTGGTGCCATATAGGCGGCCGTGCCGGCCAGAGAGCCACCCTGGCTTGCGCTGAAGGTTGACTTGAGCACAATCGCAAGGCCGAAGTCGGTGACATGGGGCTGGCCATCATTATCAAGCAGAATATTGGCGGGTTTCAGGTCGCGGTGCAAAAGTCCTCGCTGATGGGCGTGATGAACACCGTGGGCAATGTCTCGCACAATCCGGGCAGCGGCATGTGGTGTGAACCTTGAACTTGTTCCATCCTGCCTGAGACGGGCTGAAAGACTACCGCCATCCATGAATTTCATGACAAGAAACGGCCGGCCGTCAAATTCGCCAAACGCATAAACCGGAACAATAGCCGGATGGTCGAGTCCGGCAGCGGCTTCGGCCTCAAAGCGAAATCGCATAAGATCTCGCTGGGTGGCTAGATCGCCTGTGAGAATGCTTTTCAGAGCGACGGTTCGCTTCAGTGATCTGTCCACAGCCTTGTAAACACACCCATACCGCCACGGCCAACTTCTTCCTGAATGTCAAAGCCACTCTGGCTGGCTTGCCGACGCAGTGCGACAGACTGATTCCCGCCTGATTTTGAGCCGGAATCAAAGTGAAAAAGATGCTTCTGCGAGGCTAAAAATTCAACCAGTTCTGTGGCATGTTCGGGGTTGTGGGCCAGCCAGTCGGTCAGGTCAGGGGTCAGGCCTTCCTCTTCGGCACGAAGAACGAGTGCGATAGCTTCTTCAAGTGGCGAATCTGGTGTCAGATCGCCAGTGATCTGAGTTTTTTCGACTGGATCGATATAGTGAATCGTAGAGTCAACCATGGTCAAACCCTTATCCAGATAATTACTACCGATTCAGATCCTCTCGCAGAGACGAAATGGCCCTGTGCAGCAAAGCGGCCACGGCCCCTTCGGTCTTGCCAAGCAAGGCCGCAATTTCGGCCAGCCGGGCATTCTGAAAATATCGCATTTCAACCACAACACGTTGACTGTCGGGCAATCTTGCCAAACCAGCGGCGAGGTTGTCATAGCGTTCGTTGCGAGAAAAACGCTCACTTGGTGAAGTGTCGGGCGCAGCCAGCCAATCGCACATCCGCCGGGATGAGTCGGCCAGCACGTCGGGTGAAATATCGTTTCGCCCGCTGCCG
>JBJTRR010000403.1:0-1730 GCA_046076185.1 bacterium
ATCACGACTTTGTATTTACCAGGAACCAGTCCGGTTGCTCTGGGAATACTGTATTTACCTTCCACAATGGCAGCACCCGACTGCGTTGGCATACCGGCTGACTGCGGCACAAAATTGACAACCCCTGACTTGAGCGGCTTGCCATTAATTGAAATTGACCCGGAAATAGCCTGCCGCGGCAGACCATCGCCACCACAACCGCTCAAAACAATGGTGATTGAAACCAGAAGCCCGCAAATGAAGCTACAAGACCCGCCTGTCGATTTCGATCGCATCGAAACGTCCCCCTGTTGTTAAGTCTAAATGTGGCGGTGGGTCATGCCTGACATTTATCAACAGAACAGAAAGGTGAATTCAACTCAAGAAAAAAAGACTTTTATTTCAGATTTTCTATTTTTCAATAAAAAAACGGCAGAGAAGAAATCCTCTCTGCCGCAATTAATTCACCAATATTTACCGATTTTCAGTTCTGTGTGATCGGATAGAACTGAATCCGGCTGGTATTGCCATTGAGTGTTACCACTTCGGGGCCATAGCCGTAAATCGATTCCTGCCAGGTGACCGATTGGGCTCCGCCACCGACTTCACCCGTCGAAAGGCTTGCAATGTAATTGCCCGATATGTCGAATTCCGCAAGACCCGTGACACCGGTTGAAAGATTGCCCGATACCAGTAGAGTCCGGCTCGGAGAAATCGTCACTCCCACCGGATTCTGAAGATATGGGCTGTTATTCACAACCACTATGCCCGTGCCTGCGGCGTTTTTCTGAAGCGAAGCTCTTTGAATTGCAAAAACCGACTTGTCGAGTGTCGATGCTACAAAAAGGGTATCGGTTACCGGATCATAGGCCAGTCCTGAAGGGCCTTTCAGGTCGGTTGTCGCTCCGCCGGCCGTGGTGAAACCATTACCGATCTGTGTGGCACGCATCAGCCTGATGGCCGGAATGCCTCGCTGGAAGATCCGGAAGTCAAAGCGGCTGATCACGCCATTTATGCCGTTGGCCACAAAAAGGCTAGCCGAACCGCCCCGGTCTGACCACGCAAATGCCGTTGGCCCATTAATCAGGTTCGGGTCGCGAAGGATCAATACAGGCTGGCCAACCTTGTTCAGGACCCGAATTTCGCCAGGCTGACTGCTGGTGATTTTCGTAGCGGCATCATAAATTGTCGGTGTAACACCCACGGTCACAAAACCAGCCCGGAACATCGCCGGCTGAGTCAGGATCATTTCGCCGTTGGCCGTTTGGTAGAAGCTCTGTCGCTGCCCCATAGGTGTGACTGAAATCACTTCAGAGGGCGGGCCCGAACCGTCTGCCGGATTACTCGACAGGCTGACCATTGTCATGCTGGGATGTGCCGCAGCGAAAGGATAACCAAAGGGCACAATCGTTACGCCACCGAGTTTGTAATCACTCACGGCGACGGCCTTGGTCTGCCCCGGCGGTGGCAAAAGCTCATACTGCCGCGAGCTTGCCAACTGAATTCGCGGCAGCGTCGGCGTAGGCAGAAGTTGAGTCTGAAGGGGTTTATATATCGGCAGCCGCTGCGAGTAGAAAGGCGTGTAGATGCTCATCACGCGGCGATCTTCAAGCGGCTGAAACCCATCAACCGATGGTCGAAAATTTCGGGAAGTTCTCATTGACGCTGTCCTCAGTCCATGGACGCAACGAATCCTGACGGTTCTTTTCCGTTCCTGGAACCCGGTCGTCCATCCTGGACTAAGTGCGGCC
>JBJTRR010000404.1:0-5770 GCA_046076185.1 bacterium
CGGGGCAGACTCGACAACCGTCACTTTCGCCCCCGGCCGCGTAGAATTGCTGGGCAACCACACCGATTATAACGATGGCCTGGTGCTGGCCGCACCAATTACTCGTTTCACGGTTGTAGTGGGCCGGCTGATTGACGAGCCCGTGGCCGAAATTCATGCCATGGCCTTTGGGGCCACCGACCGTGTGAACCTTGCCGGCTGCGAGATTGAGCCCGGCCCGGAGGGCGACTGGCGCCGATACACGCGGGGCGTGCTTTGGGCAATGCGCGACCAGTGGCCGCAGGGCAAGGGCCTTCAGGCGGTGGTGCTGGGCAATGTGCCGCTGGGGGCGGGGCTTTCCAGCTCGGCAAGCGTGCAGGTGGCGCTGGGGCTGTTTTTATTACAGGCAAGTGGCCTGAAGCTGGCCGACGACGAGGCGCGAATGGCCCTGGCCCGACGGCTGAGGCGGGCCGAGAATGGCTTTGTGGGTGTGGCTTCAGGGCTTCTTGATTTTGTGAGCGTGCTTTTTGGCGAGCCGGGCAAGGCGGTTTATCTGGACTGCCGCAGCCTTGAGGTGAAAAAAGTGAGCCTGGGCCAGCCGCCACCGGCCATTGTGGTGATGGATAGTGGCACTTCCCGAAGGCTGGCCGATGGCATGTATAACATTCGCCGGAGCGAATGCGAGCGGGTGGTGGATCACTTCCGTCGCCTGAAAAGTGTGGCCGAAGTGCTGAGCCTGCGCGATATTTCGCCCGAGGAACTCTCGCAGCAGTGGAAATATCTCGACCCTGTGGGCCGCATGCGGGCCCGGCATGTGCTGATTGAAAACCAGCGGGTGCGTGAGGGCTTTGCCGCCCTGGAGCGCGGCGAGCTGGAAGAATTTGGCCACCTGGTCAGCCGGTCGCATCGTTCCAGCATGACCGACTTTCAGAACAGTTCGGCCGCGCTTGACCAGCTTGTGGCCGCTGCGCTGGCTTCGCCGGGATGCCTTGGGGCCAAGCTTTCAGGGGCCGGCTGGGCCGGTTGTGTGGTGGCCGTGGTCAGGCAAGATCAGGCGGAAGCCTTTCAAAAGGAATGCACCGCTAGATACCACCAGGCAACGGGCCATCGTGCAGTGGTTTATCTGGCTGAATCAGCCGGTTGTTCAGGTTAAGTCAAGCCATAAAAAAAGGGGGAATGCCGTGTAGCACTCCCCCCCGCGTGTCATCTGCTGCAATCATTCAGGCAGGTGTCAGTCAACCTGGGTGTTGCCACCACGGCCGCCGAAACCACCCGGGCCGCCACGACCCTGGCCGAACTGCATGGTGCTCATGATGGTATCAACGTCGAATTTATCGCCGTTCATCTTCTTCCAGGCGTCCTGCTGACGCTTGGTGAGCGATTTGACGATAGCGGCTTCAAGCTGGTCGCGCAGCTTGTTGCTGTCGTCACGCATCTTCTCAAAGCCCTTGCGCATTTCTTCGCCGGCCTTCTGGCGTTCTTCCGGTGTCATGTTGGCAAAAGCATTGCCACGACCACCCGGGCCGCCGGGGCCACCGGGGCCTGCGATGCCGCCTGGGGCGCCACCGGGGGCACCATTGTTGCCACCACGATTACCACGACCGCCACCATTATTGGCCTGACCCTGAGGGGCACCATTGCCGCCCGGAGCACCCTGACCACGACCACCCGGGCCAGCATTGCCACCTGGGGCACCCTGACCGCGACCACCGGGGCCGCCGGGGCCACCAAATCCGCCTGGGCCACCTGGGCCACCCTGACCACGACCACCAAAGCCGAAGCCGGCCATGGCCTGTGAACGGAGGTCCTGCTGCTTCTGATCAGCCTGTTGCTTGATTTGCAACAGCTTGTTCTTCTGAACTGGCGTGATGTTCAGTTTCTTGGCGATATCTTCACGGTCGAGAATGGCTGTGGCACCTTCAACCTGAAGAGCGATCTCGGCCAGACGCTTGCGCTGATCGGCTGTCAGAATTTTGGCCAGATCACTTTCTGCGTCTTTGGCCATTTTCTCCATCATGTCGCGCATGGCGTTGAAATCAATGCCGCCGCCACGACCACCACGGCCGCCCTGCTGGTCGTTGTTGCCACCCTGATTACGCAGATCTTCAAAAGCCTTCTGACGCTTGTCGTTCTGGGCGTCATCGGCCTTCTTGAGCTTTTCTTTCTGCTCGTCAGTGAACTTCAGTTCTTTCTGCACGGCTTCGCTGCGAATCAGCATCGCGGGCGAATTGCCAAGGCGGCCCATCATGCCACCGGCACCACCACCCATGAAACCACGCATGGCACCCATGCCACCCGGGCCACCAGGCCCACCACCACCGGGGCCACCGCCACCAGGACCGCCAGGGGCACCGCCGCCGCGATTGCCACGACCGCCGCCCTGCTGGCCACCATTGCCACCACCCTGGTTGCCCTTCGACTGCTGAGCTTCAACCGTCTGCACAAAAAGTGCACCGGCGGCAATCGCACAAATCAAACGCTGAATCTTCATAAAATCATTCCCCCCCGACATGGTTTGGAACCGAATGTCATATCGATCCACGAAAAATTCGCCAAAAATTCTGATCAACTGGAGAATGGCGTTAAGGCATTCCCTGTGGCGAATCAATTCGTGCCAATATCATTACTTAGCGATAGTTAAATCGATTCGGGCCCGATTGAAAAGAGAAAGTTACTTAAAATGATCAAAAATTTCTTAATTCGTGCGTCACATTGCGTAAAGTTTAACCCTGCAAGGCAGGTCAAACCACCAGCAGCCATGCGATAAACCCCGAACAGGCAAGAGTTAATGACCATATACAATAGCGATAACCGCGAAATCGGTTGCGCTTTGTATCTGATTGTAACATGCCTGATTTCTGTTTCGACTCGATGCGATCAACCAGGCCCAGGCCGGAAAAATGCCCAAGCCAGATCAGGGCGAACCCAAACCCATTGCCAATAAGGTTTTGCATGGTTGTTTCAAGACGCTCAGGCGACATGGCTTCCGCCGATTCCTGGCTGAATGTCGTATCTGGTTTCCAGACATCAAGTTGCGTTATGCCGGAAGCAATCTGGGCACCATCGCTGACCTGCACATGAAGTTCGTGGTTGGTTGTGCTGTCGATCGCCGCCTGGCCTGATATGACTCCCGTTTTGCTGTCAAAAGTCAGGCCTTTGGGCAGTTCCCCCTCGACCGACCAGACCAGCGGATCCGACGATTCACCACGTACGGAAAATGTGTACTGGTATGGCCTTCCGTCAATCGCTTCAGGCATTTTTTCAGGCAGGTTCAAAACCAGACCCGCTGATTTGGCTGATGGCGATGATTTGGGGGCGGCCATTTCTTCGGCCTTCGGAATCAACGCCATGATGGCCATGGTTAAAAGCAGAATAAAAAGCAGGGCACCAGTTAATTTTGTGACCACCACGGCAACGAACGAATCTTCGCCCGATCCGCCAAATTCCTGATGAAATATACTTCCGCGCCTGTTTCTTCTCATGGCTCGAAATCATCTTGCAGGGTGTTGACACCAGCCGAAAAAGCAGGGACGATTGAAGCAATCACCCCCATGCTGGTGAATTCCTCCGCACGGCTTCTAAACCCTCTGAGCATAAACACCTGTGTGCTTATGAAATGCTCATGGCGTGCGATTCTGCCGCAGCTGCTACCACCAACCCGACTCAACCCACTCAGGTATTATCGGCCATGAAAATAGATCGATTCACGCGATTCCGTCGATTTTGCGGATTATTTGCCATCGGCTTCGTCCTGACGGCCGCAACCCCCAGCGCAAGTGCCCAGAAAGAAGCCACTTACGATAATTTGGACGGGCTTCAGATTATCAACCCTGAGGATAAGACGGATTACCCGTCAACCCAGGCCCCGGAAGGCGCCACGATTCTCTTCGACGGCACATCGACCGATGGATTCGTCAGGGTTGACGGCAAAAGCCCGATCGCCTGGAACATCATGCCGAATAAGGCCTTGCGTGTGACAAAAGGCGGCATTAAATCAAAGGCCATGATCAACGAGCCAGTGCGGCTTCATGTCGAATTTCGGGTGCCCTACATGCCCAAATTCAAGGGCCAGGGGCGCGGCAACAGCGGTGTTTATCTGCAGGGTCGGTATGAAGTGCAAGTGCTTGACAGCTATGGGCTTGAAAGCCAGGACAACGATTGTGGCGGCATCTATAAGGTGGCCAAACCGCTGGTCAATGCCTGCAAGGCACCCACGGTGTGGCAGGCCTATGATATTGATTTTCATCCGCCCGTGTTTGAAGGCGGAAAGAAGGTTAAACCCGCCCAGATTAACGTCTTGCACAATGGCAAGGTGATTCATAAGGACGTTGTCATCAATATTGATAACACGGTGGCTGGCCTGGGCGGTGATCCTTCGACACCCGGCCCCCTGCATTTGCAGGATCATGGCGACCCTGTGGAATATCGCAATATCTGGATGACCAAGCTCAAAAAGTGATTCACACGATGCGCAAGTCCTTTCATGGCAATCATATAAACTGGTTGCCCATGGCGATTGCAGGCTTTTTTGCAATGGCCGTGGTGGCACAAGCCACGGCCGAAGAACGCCCCTGGGTCAAGATCAGGGGCGTTTATGGTGGCCTGCCTGCTTTGCCGCAAGGTAAATCGCTGAAAGACTTTGGGATCAATGCCGTGTGGGTCGGTTCGGGCGGTGTCAGTGCCGGGCTCGTCGATTCGCTTCACAGGCAGGGCGTGAAGATTTTTGCCGAGTTTAACACGATGCACGACGCAGGGTATCTCAAAGAGCACCCTGATGCCGCCCCAATCGGGATTGATGGCCGGCTCTGCCCGCCGCCCAATGGCTGGCAGGGTGTCTGCCCGACACACCCCGGTTATCGCCGCCAGCGCATGCAGGCCTTTCGCGAAACCCTTGCCAAGGCTGAACTTGACGGAATCTGGCTGGACTATCATCACAGCCATGCCAGTTGGGAACAGGCCATTCCCGACATGCCCCTGACCTGCTTTTGCGATCGCTGTGTGAAGGCCTTTGCTGAATCATCAAAAGTCAATATCCCGCAAGGGCTTACAATAGCGAAACGGAATCGCTGGATTGTTGATCAGAACCAAGCGGAATGGGTGACATGGCGGTGCGGCGTATTCACCGACTGGGTGCGTGAATTTCGTGAGATTGTGAATCAGGTTCGCCCCGGCGCCCTGCTTGGCACATTTCATAACCCATGGTCGCCAAACGATTACGATGGCGCCATCAAGAACCTGCTGGCCATTGATCTGAAGGCCCAGTCAAAATATATCGACGTCTTCAGCATCATGCCCTATCACGCCCGGTTCGGGCATCATCGCGACCCAGCCTGGATCTCTCGACAAGTTCTTGCACTGGCTGAACTTCTGAATCTCAATGGCGAACCGGGAGAGAAAAACCAGATCTGGCCGATTGTGCAGCTGGCCGACTGGGGCGAAGTGGTGCAAACATCTCAAATCAAAGATGTTATGGATCATGGCACGCGCCGGCCCGTGTCAGGCGTGACAATCTTCCACACAGGCGGGCTGAACCAGAACCCCGACAGGCTTGAGGCACTGGGCCAGTTTTACAGGGAAATTGGCCGCGATTAAGCCGGGAATGGTGCGTCGATTATTTCTTCAAGTGCTTTCAGATTAATCAGATACGGATAATTGTTCGGGTTTTTTCAAGGTGTCGCAAAATCGCCCAGGTGATCACAAAAAACCAGGCGAAGGCGATCAGGACGAAGCCGAGAGGTGCGTCTCTGGGGATAAAGGGTTTGATTTTTGAGGCGACCATGGGGTGCAGAAT
>JBJTRR010000405.1:0-4095 GCA_046076185.1 bacterium
ATTTGCACCAGCCTTCCAAACCATCATGACCAACACCGATGGCCCGATCATGGACTTGCTGAAGCAGGCTTTTACCCCTGCCACAGCCGATGAGTCGCGCCAAAGGCGACAGCCCCTGCCACTCAGGCCAGCGGCTGAAGTTCCAAAGTTATCAGGCGAAAAACCCAGAACGAATAGTCTCGAAAAACCTGCAGACTTACCGGCCCAGCCATTTCAGGGGTCACCATCGCCCGCCAGGGTCACGACTCCTGCCAATGCCAATCAAGGAGCCAGGCCATGAATCAGACTTCACTTAGAATCATCATCTGGTCAATCTCAGCTTCTATTCTTCTGCCCAGCCTGGTCTTATGGCATGGCCTGAATCCAGTTCTGGCCTTGGTCATCAGCGTATTAGTGGTTGGCTTGCCAGTGGCAACCCTGCGAAAAAAACCAAGGCTCAACCTTCGCCTTGCCGTGCTTTCCGCGTTGGTTTTCGGCCTTTATGGCATTGCCTACCTTGGTATCTGGCAATACGGCATCTGCCGAATGGAAGTGCCGGCAGGAAACAGCCTGTTGCTGCGTTACAAGGGGCCGTTTCCGTTCGGTACGGCACCGATGGCGGCTGAAGGCACACTATCGAAAGCCGACGAACGTGGCCATGCCACTGAAATCGGGATTCTCGAGTTCATGCCGGGACCGGGCCGGCATTTTTACAACCCGATTGAATATGAGCGAAAAATTGTGCCCGATGTTGTTATTTCGCCCAACGAGATTGGCGTAGTGACTTCAAAGATCGGTAAAAATCTGCCAGAAGGCGAAATTCTGGCTAACGAGCCCGGGTTTCGTGGCACATGGCGGCAGGTGCTCACGCCAGGAAGATACCGGATGAACCCCTATGCCTATGAAGTCAACAAGGTTGCCAAAACGACAGCCGTTGTGCTTGCCGAAGGCCTTACAGCGAAACCGGAAGATCCGACGCTGATTATGCCGGGTTATGTCGGCGTGGTCTATAACAAGGTGGGCGACAACAACCCTGGTAACCCTCAGAAGCAGGGTGTGCAGGACAATGTTCTGCAGCCTGGCCTTTACTGGATCAATCCGGCCGAGAAGCGGGTGGATATCATTTCCATCGGATTTAATGAAACCACCCTGATGGTAAAGACGGCTGGCCAGACAGGCTTACGGCCCCCACTTGCAACAGCCAAAGACGGCATGGTGATGGAACCTGACCCGATTTATGTTGAAGGCGAAGGGATTGAGTTTCCTTCGAACGACGGCTTCCGGATTCACCTTGATTTTACGGCAATCTGGGGCATTCTGCCGGAACAGGCACCGGATGTGGTGCGGAATTTCGGTACTTTGACGGATATTCGCAAGAAGGTGATCGAGCCACAGATTGGTTCCATTTGCCGGATTAATGGTTCTAAAAGAGGCGCGGTTGATTTGCTTGTCGGTAACAGCCGCGAGGAATTTCAAAGCGATGTGGAAGACGAGTTGGAAAGAGTGCTGAAAGGCAAAAATCTTTCGCTGCTTTTTGGCCTGACCCGCCACATTTATGTGCCGGCTGAGGTGCGCGAGCCAATCCAGCGTTCTTACATTGCCACGGAATTGAAAATTACGCGGGAACAGGAGCAGAAAACCGCCAAGGCCAAAGCCGACCTGACTGAAGCCGAGGCGAAAGTGGTGCTTGAAGAACGGCGCACCAAGGCCGAGACGCAGAAAATGATGGCCGAAACCACTGCCAAGGGCGAAAAAGAGGCCAAGGAAATTGAAGCCGAAACTCAGAAGCTCTCGGCCGTGATTGACGCCAAAACCGCTACGGTTCAGGCCCAGATCACGAAACTGATGGGTGCGGCCGAGGCGAAAAAAGTGCAGCTTGCCAACGAAGCTGAGGCCGAGATCTACAAGCTCTCGGTTGATGCCCTGGGGAGCCCTGAAGCGTACAACCGCTTTATCTTCGCTGAGGGCCTGCCCGAGCAGATTCGCATGGGCGTCTTTTATGCCGGCCCTGGCACTCTCTGGACAGACTTGAAAAATCTCGACCAGGCGTTTCTGGGCAAGATGGCTGCCGAGTCTGACAAACCAAAAACGGAATCGACAAAACCCGCCCTACCCATGACCAAACCGGCTATTTTGCCGGCTACTGGCACAATTGGTAACAAGTAAAATGAGTCATGAAATCCAAAACCGGAGAATAACCGGTTTTGGATTTTTTCAATCTGCTTCCAGCCAGATCATTTGTTTGACAAAAGCCAAATCGACATAGACTGAATTACGACCATCCGGCAATAAACGGCAGCAGGAAGAATCCGATAAGACTGCCCGCAATAAGGCCTAGCAGAACACCACCAGTCTTGGGTATCTCGAAAAAGTCAGATGCAACCAGACCCAGACCTGCACCAATAAGCCCACCCGCAATTGTACTGACCAAAACCAGAAGTACGACAGTCCGTGCCAGACTTTCCATGACTTCCCTTTCACGGCTTCACTCTAAAAAGGACAGTCAATTCTTCCCCTGGCCGACAAACTCACTTTGGCTGAGCACACCATCGCCGTTGGTATCAAATCGGGTGAACCTTTTTGGTGCCTCAACGGGGTCGGGCTGATTGGCGAGAAATTCTTCGCGAGTCAATTTTCCGTCGCTGTCCTTGTCTCATCTTTGAAACATGGCTGTTCGATCGTTTTTGGCCGAGGCTCTGTTTTTCCCGGCTGCTTCAGCATTTGGCTTGATTTGAGGCCGTGCTTCGGGATACTTGGCCAGTATTGCCTTCAGTTCAGTCATCACATCCGGCCGATCTTTGGCTAAATTCCGGGTTTCCAGCGGGTCGGCTTCATAATCATAAAGCTCATATTCAGCCGTTGAATCAGCCTCGCCAATCTTTTTCCACTCGACCATGCGATAGCGGCCCGTTCTGATGGCCCGACCCAGAAGCCCGTTACCACGTGGGTATACATGTGTAATATGACCACGCTCGTGTGATGCCCAGCCATTGACAACCGCCTTCTGACTGATTCCATCAACCCCTTTGGGAAGGCCAAGGCCGGCAAGATCGGCCACAGTCGGGTAAACATCGACAGACTCGATAAATGCCCCCGTGCGGCGGCCCTGTTTCATGCCCGGGGCATGAACAATCAGCGGAATCCGTGTCGCCTGCTCGTAATTGGTGTGCTTGCACCACATGCCATGGTCGCCAAGGTGCCAGCCATGGTCGCCCCAAAGCACAATAATTGTATTTTGAGCATGCCCATTGGCCTCAAGGGCATCAAGAACCCGACCAAGCTGGGCGTCCATATAGCTTGTAGCAGCATAATAGCCATGAATCAAAGTGCGGGCTGTCTCAGCATCGACAGGCCCCTTTTCGGGCATATTTTTATAGTTTCGCAGCTCGCCCCAGGTTGTCGGGGCAAAAGAAGGAGCATCTGCAGGAGTTTCAGCCACCTTCGCCAGCTCGAACTTTGACCGATCATGCATATCCCAGTATTTTTTCGGAGCACAGAATGGCAAGTGCGGCTTAACAAACCCGACGGCCAGAAAAAACGGAGTGCCCGGTGTCTGTTTTGCTGCCACCAGCCGCTTCACCGCCTCATCGGCGATCGCCCCATCGCCATAGGCATTGTCAGGCACATCGGCCATTTCATAGGCTGCTCCTTTGGGAAGATTCGCCGGGCTCTGGTTCTCAAACAGGGCTCCTTCACGTGTCGGGGCCTGATTTTCCTTCAGTGCATAACCAATGCTCTTGGCCTTGAAGTGTGGCACTGACCACGACATGGCGTCTTCATTATTGCCATGGCCAACATGAAAAATTTTGCCCATGCCTTCCGTGCGATAGCCATTTGCCTTGAAATATTGAGGAAATGTGATTGCGTCAGGGCGAGACTTGCGAAAATTCGTCGCAAGATCATAAATTCCTAAAGTCTGCGGCCGAAGTGATGTCAACAGGGCATTCCGTGAAGGCGAGCAGACTGCCTGATTGCAATAGGCCTGCGTAAAAAGCATGCTCTTCGATGCCAACCGGTCTATATTCGGTGTTTTTGCCAAGGGGTCGCCATAGCAGCCAATATTCGGCTTGAGGTCGTCCACACAGATCAAAAGCACATTCGGCCGTTCAGCCGCCC
>JBJTRR010000406.1:0-14098 GCA_046076185.1 bacterium
CCGGGCGGGAAGTTCAACACTTCCTTCACTGGCCACACCATGCCCTCGCCTGACCATTCACCAAACCACTCGAAAATGGGCATCACCACCTTGCCGTTGTCTAACTTTTCGGTTTTGAACCAAGCTGGCGATTGCGGCGGATTTTTGGCGGCTGGCTTGCGAAGATCAGAACGCGTTCTCGCCCGATCCAGATTACGCTTGTAAGCTGACTTTCGTTCCTCATCCCACGAAGGGTTGGGGTTTTCCACTGCCTGCTGCCAGTAATTCACAGTCCAGTCTGCACGTCCCGGCGCATAAATCAGCAGGTTCGTGTTGTCTGACAGAAGCCAGTCGTCGTACCATTTGGCTTCTTCCGAACCGGGGGGGCCGGGCCGATCAGCCAGACGTATGATCACATGTGCGGAATCAAAAACTTCTTCGTCAAGCCCCCAGGCCGCTTTAACCTCATGCCCACGTGATTCAAGCACTTCTTTCAGCGACGAAACACCATTGATGCTCTTGCCATTAGTTCTTGCATATGACGAATCCAGACTGTTCGACTTGCTACAACCGACAACTGAAAAAAAGATCAGTACTGACAATAGTCGCAAATACATAAGGTTTTGCAGGTAAATCGGCTTGAAACGGGTAATCATCGTGATTCGCCCCATTCCATCTTGCCATAAACCCGCTCGGCCCCGGCCCACCAGTTCTCAAATGCCGACCGGCCCGGCCGCCGGTTTCCAAAGATCACAATCTCGTAAAACCCTACAAGCTTTTCAAGCTGCAACATGGGGTGAATGCGTTTGGCCTCACGCCCCCACTGTCTGGGTGTCAGGCTGCTGGGGTCGTGAAGGTTGTGCCTGGCACCAAATCTGCGGACGATTGCCAGCCATGCCAGCGAAATGGCACGCTGCACCTCATCCTGCTGCTTCATCCGGCACGCCAGTGCCCAAATCTGGTCAGGCGTCGCAGTCTCAAGTTCAAGGTCACCGGCAATCTCTGCAAGCTCAATTTGGGCACCCGATTGCTTGGGGGCGCTGGCCGGTTTGCGACTCTCAAACCACTCCTTCATCACCAGTCCTAGCTGATATACCATAAACACCAGAACGGCAATGACCAACGCCCAAATCAAAATCGTGGCCCAGTCAAAGCTCAGGTCAACTGATGGCCTTTTTACTTCAGGAAACCAACCGTCAAGCCAGTTATAAAGCCTTTCCAGCCACGATGGCGGTGGCGGTGGGCTGTAGGTATATTTCTCAGTTTTTGAGTCGTACCAGGGGAACGAACCCGAAGCCATCGCCTCTCGGGCCTGGGTCTCAACAGTCTGCTGAAAGGCGAGGATCAGTGTCATGGTGCGGGCCGCTCCTTCCCGCCACTTGCCACCTGTCTCTCGGTCACAATAGCACGTACCTGATTTTCCAGATCCCAGCCCTCTGTCCGAATTCTCACATCTATGTAAAAGAGAAACCGGGCGATTGCGAAAAATTGAATGGAAATGAGGATCAGTAAATGGAATTTCCAGTCAGAAAAAAAATCTGCATCGGGGTCAATCCAGACACTCGAACGCTCCATGATTGAAAAAAACACTGAAAGTGCATACCACCCGCAGCCGACAAACAGCATTTGAAAACATAACGCTGCAAGGCTGAACGCAAACTGGTCGGAGCCTGAATTCAGCAGTTTGACTCGCCGCAAGCTTCTCCGCCACGAAACCCGTTCAAGAAAAATCACTTCGTTGATAAAACCGAGTGCTACGGGAATGGCCAGTGCCGTGATTCCAAAAACAGTGATTAGGCCTCGCAGAAAAAGTTGGAAAAGAATCATCTTCGGCAGGCCCGAGATCAGCCGTGTGAAAATCTGGCGTATTCGTATTTTCTGGTTAAAAACCAGGGCTCCCATGGCAATTTCAGTGGGTGCTGAAATCCACGGGGCCTCCATAATCAGCATAAGCACAAACAGATAGATTCTTGCGAAATAATCTTCGTCATCAACCGATGTTGACGGTAGAGAATCAACCAGCCAGCCGAATGAAAAATTGATCAGAAAAAATGGCAGGCTGCCTATGATCATTGGTAAAGCCAGTGGCTTCCACCAAGCCCGCAGAACCGTGATCGAAAGATCCATGATCTGCGTTATGCTTCGTTCTCTCAGGGCAATCCGCGGCTGAAATGCTGATGAGCCACTCATGCCCTGGCCCCCTTACGCAGCCCCAGCCAGACAAACCAGACCATGCTCAGGGCCGATAAAATCATACACTGCAGCTTCAGTGAATAAGGCACGTCAGAAGCCGAGAAAAATCCCTCGATAAACGCTGCCAGAATGAAAAGCACCGTGGCTGCACCAATCAGGGGCAATGATTCCTGCGACGACTTGCGCAGCGACGCCGTTCGGCTCAGCCCCCCGGTTTCAACCAGGCCATAGCCCATCCGCAGGCCTGCCGCCGCCGAAAGGCAGATTGCCGTTAGTTCAGAGGAACTGTGCGCCGTGACAAATGTCGAAAAATTGTCCCAGTGTGGTGTGGTGGCCATGTGGCCAAAAACGCTGCCAAGCTGCAGCGCGTTGCTGCAAAGGATGTAAACACTGCCCAGGCCAAAGGCCAGCCCCCAGCCAAAGCACTGAAGCCCGATGCCGGCATTGTTTCGAATGTAAAACCCGGCCATGATCGAGTCGTTCCTCTCGCCCGAGCCTGATTTTCGCTCGCTGATGGGCGATTCATACATCTTTTCCATCTGTACCACAGCGGCTGGGCCAATCATTTTCTCGGCACGACCCGGCTCGCCGGCACACCAGAACGCCGAACCGAAAAAGAGGCCGTAAAATAGCAGAAACGCCAGCCAGACAGCCCTGTCATGAACAATCTGGAAAGGTACCTGCCGAAACAGCAGCCGAAAAAAGGCGGTGATTTCAAAACGGGCCGGGCGATAGATCCATGCATGCTCAACTGCGACCCGCTTTGACCAGCCACTGATCACACGATCAGGCAAATCCATCGACCGGGCCAGGGCCAGACGAGAACAGTTCGAGCGGTGCTCTCTGGCTTTTTCCAGCAAATAAACGGCCGAAAATCGCCGACGGCCGAACCAGCCACCACGGGCACGATCCAGTTCCAGCTCGTTTGGTGGCACATTTTCCAGCTCCCTGCGCGGATTCATCGCTGTTTCCTGCCTTCCTGTCGCACAGGTATCTCACGCACTCGTTCGCCTACGGCAACCATCACGGCATCAGCCGGCGCGTCGGCAGGAAGATTGTATTTTTGCCGCAGAATGGCCGCCACCGGCGTGGCAATCTCTTCAAGCCGTGCTGAGGAAAGCCGCATGCGCCGCGAGAGATAATTCGAAAGCAATTTCATCATTCGGCCACCAAGTTCAAGCCGTGCCGGTAAAAGTTCAAGCAGCCTGTCTGATTTTTGATTTGGCGCAAGTTCTTTCATCCGAAATTGCGGCGTTTCCCACACAACAATCGTTCCGGCCGCCAGGTCGCCCAGCCTCTGAAACCGTTTCGAGCAACAGATACTCAGCAAGGCAGGGATGTAGGCAAATGGCAGAATGCCTTCAAAAGCCCGTACCAGGTTTCGAACCACAGCCTGCCCCGGCTGCATCGGTCCGCCGTCAACCGACATCACGCGCAGGCCAAGGGCGCGTTTGCCTGGTGTCTGCCCTTTGTTCACAATTTCGAAGAAGATCTTGTAGCCCCATTCCAGCACAAAGAGAATCGCCAGATAAAGCCCGAAAATCGACTGTGAACCGAGCGAAACAATCGAAAGCACCAAGAGAATCACGCCTAAAAGAACGGAAATAAATACACCGTCAAGCAGCGCCGCTGCCAGCCTGGCAAATGGCCCACACACAAGCACTTCAAATGTCACCCGCTCGGGTGTGTTAATTTCAAGGCTGGTATCAAGTGTTTCAATTTCCATCACTTAACTCAGCGAAACTCAGTTGCCAGAAAGTGCATCATAATTATGCCGAAATCATTAAGCAATATGCCACTTGCATGAATCAAGAAATTGCCCTGGGCAACGCCGGCAGAAAACCATTTCAAAAAAACAACTTCGGTTCAGGGCTGGTTTTCACGTCGATTCGCGAGGCCTGTTCCCAAACACCACTTTGGTTTTCAACCAGAACGACCATCTCCGTATCGGTTGCTTCGTCATAGGTTTCATTCACAAGCATTTCATGCTTGTTCATTGCCAGTGTTGCCCGTTGGAACAGAGGGGCCAGCTTACTGGCCAGGTAAAGAAAAATAGCCAGGAAGCCATAAAAAATATAGCCGTTGTAAAAGCACCAGATGATCACGCCTGCGGCCACGGCCTGGCTCACAAAATTTGCATATTCTATTGATCGATCGAACCCAAATATGCTGTTTAGCAGCAGCCGCATGAGCCGCGAACCATCCATCGGATAGATCGGCACCAGGGTGAGCAGCCCGTAAACCGTCGATATCTGCATCAAATCGGTCTGCCATCCCGAAGGCCCGGCCGGAATGGACCACAAGACCAAAGCCAGGCCAAGATTGGCCAGTGGCCCGGCCGATGTGATCAGAATGTTGTTGCGAATGGAGCTGGCCGGCATGGCCAGCCGATACACCGAAAAGCATGGGTAAAGCCTGAGAAGTTCGGGCGATTCCCTCAAAATTTTCGTCATGGCATAATGCGCTAATGAATGCAAAAGGGCAGCGGCGTGAATCAGAAGCCAGAAAACGAGCCTTGGCCATTCGCCGGAAAGGGCCAGGTCGGCCAGCATGATAAATGGCACAAGGGCATGAAGACTCAGTTCAAGCCCATCGGGCAGTGTCGTAAGCCGCCAGTTGCGAAGCAAAAGCCGAAACATCGTTTAGTTTTCAGTTAGTTGTTGGGGTGCCATGCTTTGCGGGTTTGTTTCCATGCCCATATCATATCAATTCCTTACATTCTGGTTGAGTCAATTCTCATTTTGACGATTGGTTTCTTAGATTCCCATTAAATGCAAACATCTATCCGGCCAGACAGTGAAAAGAGATGAAATCATGGTCAGCAGCACCGTAGCGACTGTTGAAATTCAGGAGACGGAAGACGTCAAGGAAATGCAGGATTCCTCATCAGGCTGGGTGAACAGACAGGCATCGGCCCGTGCCACCCGCGCTGCCAAGGCACGCAATTCAAGCGGCCGCCGCCGCTTTGTTGACCCGACAACCTGCGAGCGGGAATACGACTTTGAAGAGATGGAATTTCTTAAGGCCATTGAAGATTACAAGAAGTCGAGCGGCCGGGCCTTCCCCACATGGTCAGAGGTGCTTGAAGTCGTCAAATCTCTTGGCTATGTCAAAGTCGGCTGATTCCGGGCCACTGTCCGAATCATCCTGATTGCATTCGATTCGCCTTCGATTTGCCGCTTGAATCTGGCCTCAATCGAATCCATTTCACCTGCCCGGCAAAAACCGAAAAGAGCAGGCCCCCACGAGCTTTGCCCTACACCCTTCAGACCGGCCTGTTTCATGGTACGAATCAACCGGTCTCGCCGTGGCGAGCCATAAACCGACCCTTGCTGGCCTAGCGCAAACCATCGCCCCACAATGGCCTGAACCGTTTCAATGGCCTTCATGGCCATTTCAAATTCGCTTTTTTCCAAAGCAACCGTTAATTTGTCAAAAACAGCATATTTTACATCAGTCATTGAAGGCCGGTCAGGCGCTGGCAGATCATGAAATACGTTCTGCTCAGCCTGGCTTGAAATGCCCTCGGGCTCATCCGGTATGACCAGCAGAATCTGCCAGTCGTCAGGCCACGCGATTCGAGCCTTCAGTGGGGCAATCTGCCTGTGCCCGCCCAGGCCTGCGCAGTGGCCGCCATCAATGATCAATCCACCGTGATGGAATCCGTGAATCCCTACGCCCGATCGCGGAAAACGATTGGCCATGGTAGCCAGATCAGCCGCCGATTTCATTTCGATTCCGCATATTTTTGAAACAGCTGCGGCAACGGCCATTGCCCTTTGTGTGCCGCTGCCAAGCCCGTGGTGCATTGGCGGAAAAGCATTCAGCCTGAAATGCAGTCGAGGGATTTCAACCTTCCTTTGCAAAAGATATTCACGGCATGAATTTAAAAGACTTTCATATTTAGCTTTCTGATCTTCTGGCACATCAAATTGATCGTTGTCAGAGACAGAAACCTGTAAGTGCAATTCCGGCTGCTGAATCATCAGGCCAAAGCCGCCAAATTGCATTTCCGCCTCGGGGCCCCAGCCAAACAGGCCGAGATGAAGCCGGGAAGGGGCCTTAATTTCTACTGATGTCAGCATGGCAGGGTGCTGGAAGGTCATGGCTTTTCCTTCCAGCACCGCTCAAGATACGCCACAACAAAATTCCAGCCGGCCCATTCTTTCGGGCCAGCGGTTTTTTCAACCAGTGGCCGCAATAAATCAAGTTGTGCCCTGATTTCTTTTTCTGGAATCAGATGCACCCTTGTTGCCAGAATCGTTAATTCCAGAACCGCATTCTGGGCCCTGTTCCAGCCACGCCACTGGCGGAAGGCATGCGTGGCAACCACATTGCATGTAAGTAACGACCTGGGCAATGCCCAATCAGCCTGCACCACCTGAAATTCGCAGGCCATAACGGCGTCAATCAAAACCGGGGCCGCAACTTTTTCAGCTTTGGTAAGAGCGGTGTCAGAAGCGTCAGCAAGGGCAGACCGGGCCAGCAGTTCGGCATCATCAACCAGGTGGAAAACACCTTCGCCCAGCTCTTTTAAATTGGCAAAGGTGCGTGAACCCTCGAATGGCTTGATCTGAAACCACTTCAGGTGGCCAATTTCGTCAAAGCCGGTCTGTTCATTAACCGTCACGCCCATAGCGGCAATATTTTTGAGGCCTGTGGTTCGGCTGAAGGTGGTAAGAATGCCTTCGAGAATCATTTTCCGGGCTCCTTCAGACCGGTCATTTTCTCACCATCCCAGTGTGTCGGTTCGGGTTCGGTCAAAAAACCCCAGGCCAGGGCCTGATCCTGGCGATACCACTTGCCAAGTGTCAAAGCGGTTTTGGCTTTGGCAAGTTCATAGCCAAGATAAAACGCGTGAGAGGCATCATCAACTGCCATTTTTTCAAACAACGTGAACGGATCATCATCCGCCAGAAAATTCGCGTTATTAAGTGCATAAAGCAGGCCATTTTCTGCGAAAAGCCGCCAGTTCGGGTCTTTAATCGTCTTTTGCAGTTCCGCCAGAGTTGTGTCGCCGTGGGAATGGCTGCGCGGGTCGCGAAGCATCACCAGGTTTGGCTCAAGATATTTCGGAATCTGCCTTTTGCTCACCGCAAAATGCATCAGCCTTCTGGCTAAATCAAGTTCACGCACGCTTGATCGCGCCCAGCCTGCGACTTCCGTCGTCAATACGCTTTCAATTCTCAGCTCGGCACAAACCCCCGCCAGAAAAACATTGATACCGGCTGAATCGACGTCTGTCAGTTCAGTCACGTTGCCAATGCCCATCATCATGCGGTCTTCCGGGTAAACATCTCTTACCCTGGCATAACGCAAAAGACTTGCCACAAGGCCGTGCCCGAAAGGTTCAAGAATTGGGTCAAGCCGATAGGAAATCGCTCTTTCAGCCAGCCAGTTCCGGGTTTCTGTCAGGCTTTGCAGGTCTTCAGGCACGTCAGGGATGGCCACCACCTCCACGCCCCAGTCAGCCGCGTTTTCGCGGTTACTACTGTTGACACTCAGAACAAGGTCGGCCCCGGCTCTGGTCGCCAGTGTCACTTCGTCAGCGTTGAACGAATCGATGGAAACCCTCAGGCCTTCGTCAATCAGTGCCTTCACGGCATCGGCCACGCCTGCCCAGCAGGCACCAGGGTCGCAGCCCACGTCAATCCGATCAGCCCCTCTGGCTTGATAGTGCTTTGCAATTCGCAAGATTTCAGCGATGGAAAGTCGCGGTGCATGGTTAATTTCAGCGATAATTTCCAGCTGATGCTCGCCGTAATCAGCCGGTTTCTGGCGAATCAGCCCAAAATGTTGTGGGAGGTCGCGAAAATCAACCGGGCCTCGCTCGACTGGCACTCGCCAAAGTTCAGCCAGTGCCTCAATGTCGCCGCGCACATGGCCGGGAACGACCACCCTGCTGATTCCTTCTGCAATCGCCGGCAACCGGCGGGCGATCCAGTCAGCCGGCATCAAAGCAGCCACCGAAATGGGCATAACTTCAATGATGGGCTCGATTTCGGCCTTCTCGGAAATATCGGCAAGTTGTTGCTGCAGGGCTGATTCAGCCAGCCGTCCTGTCAGAAATAATACGCAAGGCCTGCCCAACGATTGTTGCACCTTTCTTGAATCTGTTACTTCTCTATCATACAGATTTCCAAATGAAACATCCTTGAAAATCAACGAACAGCCCCGCCATTGACACGAACAATCTGGCCGCTGATGAAACCCGCCTCGGGCGAAACCAGAAACTGGCATGCTGCTGCAATATCTTCCGGCAGCCCCCAGCGATTCAACGGCGTTTCTCGAAGCACCCGCTGCTGCCACACATCAGGCGCATGGTCGCCCCAGGCGGTTTTGATCCATCCCGGCGCAACACAATTCACCCTGACTTCTGGCGAAAGGCTGAGCGATAGGCTTCGCGTAAAGGCCATCACCGCCCCTTTGGTTGCTGCAAAAAGCTCGCCCGAGTCTCCCTCCATGCCGGTTTCCGCCTGATCCCAGCCCATCGTCACAATGGCCCCGTGCCCCTGTGCCTTCATCTGCTGCCCCACCATCCGGCAGGCCGAAACGGTTGACATAACATCAACCTGCCAAAGTTGTTGCAGCTTTTCGTCGAAGCTGGCATGGCGTGCATCGCCTGTCAGGATGTCGGCCCCGGCCAGGTGTAGCCAGGCATCTAGCCCACCCCACATAGCCCACGCATCTTGCACAAGCCGCCGAATTTCGGCAGGTTCGGCAAGGTTGGCAAGCAGTGGCTCACTTCGTTGGCCAAGGGCTTGAATTTCAGCCGCAAGTTCTTCTGTGGCTTGCTTTTTATGATAACCATGAACGAGCACGTCCCAGCCATTGCGGGCAAGGGCCAGGGCTACGCTTCGGCCAATTCCCGAGCTGGAACCAATTACGATGGCCTTTTGCGACTCCGGCATTTGAGAGAGAGACCTTGAGGTTTTGTTGACATGATCTGATCATTTTCAAGTAAAATATCATATTTCCGAAAGAATCTGATCAGAATATGTCCATGAGTTGTCGATATTTTTTTTTGTGTGACCTTGGTTTATTCCTGTGGGGGGAATGACTGTGTTCACAACCTGTCGCAGGATGCGACATTACGCAAGGATGCGGACAACATGGGAACCACAACCTGGTTAACCCGGCGAAGAAAGTCGCTGAAACAGTTTAAAAAACTCAGGCTTCTTTCACTGCTGACGGCATGCAGCCTCTTATCGGCAACAGCCAGCCGCACCGTGGCCCAGTCACTCGTTACGTCGATCCCGGCTATCGCATCGCCCGCCACATCCGACGCCAAAATACAGAAGACCAATACGCCACTGGCAACGGGCATTGGAACGACAGTTTCGCGTGAAGCCCAGCTCGAAGCTCGAATTCGCGAACTCGAAAAAGCCGCGTCTGAAAGATCAGCCCGTGAAATTCAGCTGGAACAGCGTCTAAAATCGCTGGAAGGGCTACTTAGCCAACCTTCGGCTGTGGCATCAGCCCGTGGGGCCCAGGTTCCGGGTGCACCAAGAATTGATACACCGCCGGGCGAAGAGGCACTGGTTTTGCCAGGCATTAACACGGGTGGAATTCCGAACCCCAACCCGCTGCAAATGCCTGCCGATTTGAATGCTGGTGGCGATGCTCCGCCAGGTTTTGATGTTGTGGAAGAGCCGCAGGGCCAGCCCACTGCAGCTTCTGCTGCAACAGCTGCTGGCGACAAACCGCAGATGCCCTTCGTTCCCAAGATTAATAAAGGCTATGCCGGTGTCGGGCCGGGTTTTGTCATTTCAAGCGATGACGATGAATATCAGATTCAGTTTCATAACCTGACTCAGCTTGACTTGAGGCAACACAACTTCCAGACAATGAACCCGACCCGAAGTACATTCGGGTTCCCGCGACAATGGACGATCGTCAACGGTCGATTGACCAAACCAATTGAATACTTCGTAGCCCTGAACTGGGGCTTCACGCAGATGAACCTGCTTGATGCGTTCATCAATATTCATTACGACGACCGACTTCAGGTGAAGCTTGGGCGATTCAAAACCCCCTGGAGCTATGAATTTTACGCCCTGCCGATCAATGGTCTGATCAGCCCGGAACGATCCGTATTTTTTAATAACTATGGCCTGAACCGCGACACTGGTGCTATGGTCTGGGGGCAGATCTTTGACAAAACAACCGACTATGCCGTTGGTGGTTTTAATGGCATTCGCAATGCCTTTGTTGACAACAACAACGCCAAGGAAGTGATTGCCTATTTAAATTCACGCCCGCTTGAAAAATCTGGGCTTGATGCATTTAAATACTGGAATGTAGGTGGGTCTGTCTCTTACAATGTTTATAATGGCATTGCACGGCCTGAAGTCTTCCGGACAAATGTGCCATACCCGGGTGATCCAAACGTTTCCCCACAATGGTTGGTTCTCAACAGTGGCACGCTGGAATTCGGTTCTCAGAAGCTATGGTCGCTACACTCGGCGTGGTATTATGAACATCTCTCGTTAATTGCTGAATGGTATAGTGGTTATGAGACCTATGCCAAGCAGCATACACCGCTGAAGGGCGATCAGGTTGCGACATCAGGCTGGTATGTTCAGTCAGGTTATTTCCTGACTGGTGAAAAAGTCACCGGGCGTGGTATGGTATCGCCCCTGCGGCCGTTCAATCCTAAGTCGTGGGATGGCTTTGGTGCATTGGAATTAGCCTTTCGATGGGCTAATCAGACAACGGATAAATCGATTTTCAATTTTGCTTCAGCCTCGCGCTGGACAAACGATGTCGATGTGGTTGACCTTGGCCTGAATTGGTATTGGTCGCAAAGCGTCAAATTCTATTTTGGCTGGGAACGGGCTATGTATGGCAAACCCATTCAGGCGGCACCTGGCCTCACGTCCAATTCTCCGCCATCCTACTGGATGAGTTCTACCGATATGCTCTGGCTGCGGGCCCAGCTCTATTATTAATCAATAATTCTGTAAAACCTTCCTCTCTGGCTAATTGTAGCCAGTGAGGATTTTTTTATTCTTGCACTGGTCTAAATTCATCGCTTCAGTTATTGATACATGCTAAACAGCGAGTCATCAGAACCACTGAATCCGGCAGAAACTCATGAATATATTCAGATTCGTGAATACTCTGGTTCACTCCAAGCGATATCACATCCTTTACACTTTATGCCTGGGTCTTGCCTGCTTTTTTGTTTACACAGCCAATGGCCGTTATATCGGTGCCGGCGATTGTGTGCCCGCCGCAATCATGCCTGTCGCAATTGCCCGTGGCGATGGCCCCTGGCTTGATCGCTATCGACAGTTTATCGAAGACGATAATGGCAAATTGCCTGGCTATTGCGAATTATCTCGTAGTCATGTCGTTTCACGTTATCCTGTCGGCCCCGGCCTTGTGCTGGCTCCGCTGGTCGTTCCTCAGGTCTGGCTCTGGGATAGTTTTTCACCCGGCTGGGATCAAAACAAACCGACTTTTGAACTGACAACGCGCCGAATGGCCAAAACCTCAGCCAGCCTGCTTGTGGCGGCCAGCATGAGCCTTTTGTATCTCTGGCTGGCCAGTTTCACTTCACACAAATCAGCCGCCTTGGCTGCCATTGCTGCGGCATTCGGCACAGGTTTATTCACCACAGCCAGCCAGGCCAGTTGGCAGCACGGGCCAGCCGTATTCTGCCTGATGCTCGCCATCACATGCCTGCATTTTTTCGCCGGTTCAAGCCAGGCGAATGTTATCGCCGGAATCGCGACGGCCATGATCGTCGTTTGTCGATTGACAGATCTACCCATCGCTTTTGCCCTGTGGTTATGCGTCACTCGCAGAAGCCGCCGCGATGTCATCTGTTTTACGTTATCGGCTACCATCGTCGCCGCCGCATGGATTACCTGGAACATTTATTTCTTCGACCATCCAAACGGCGGGTACAGTGAAATCGAAAAAATGCACGGCTGGGCCCATGGCGTGAAGGGAAGTTGGTCAACGCCCATTTTAACAGGGTTATCAGGCACGCTTTTAAGCCCAAGTCACGGCCTTTTTATCTATTCGCCATGGGTGGTTGCAGCCCTGGCCGGGATTTATTTTATCGGCCCTGGGCGTGAAGCCAGGCAGCCACAATTGCAACTGGCAAACTGG
Source organism: bacterium (assembly GCA_046076185.1). Lineage (GTDB taxonomy): Bacteria > Planctomycetota > Planctomycetia > Isosphaerales > Isosphaeraceae > QWQI01. The sequence continues at coordinate 12,295 of JBJTRR010000406.1, forward strand.
CTGACAATCAGCCTTGTGCCGACGCTTGTCATATACAGCAAATACAGTTGCTGGTGGGCTGGGCACTGCTTCGGGCCCCGCTTCTGGATCGACAGCACACCAATTTTCGCGGCCCTTTTCGCTATTTCGCTTGATCAACTTCAAATGTCAGAAAAGAAAACCATCAAATTTTTCATGTCCGCTGCCGTCATCGCCTCAATTGCCATTCACTCAGCGGGCTGGCTGACTTACCCCACGTCATGGCATTCAACGCCGACCAATGCCGACCGCGACCACGCCCGGCTTTGGGACTGGCGAGATAATGAAATCACACGCGGCCTGGTTGAAGGCGTGCACGGCCGCCAGTGGGGCGGCCTGTAATTCAAGACAGTATCGGCGTCAATATACCGTAATATGCAGCCGCTTGCTGTCAATGCCCGGCAATCGCTGAAGGTCTTCGCTCAGTTGTCGTTTCTGCCAGAACCAAGTTGGCCTGGCTTTGATAAAGACTTCGCGATTGATCACTTCCACACTGAAATCGCTGGTTTTATTACCGAATTCCTCGCGAATGATCCGGTCCACCCGCTTCTGAATTTCAATATCAGTCCGATCTGAAACTCCGGCCCGATTTCCCGCCGCCGCCAAAGCCCCTTCATCAACCAGTTCGTCGCCGGGCCCTGCCGATTTCTGCACCAGGGGCGGTTCTGGCTTGTCAAGCCGCATCGGGTTAAACCGGTTCAGCAGTCGCAAGGGATTATATTTTGCCAGCCCGGTGGGCGGCTTGGGCTCGGGTAATCGCGGCGCCTGACGGTCATTCTGGGCAAGCTCTGGGTATTGCCTGCGTGCCTCTGACTCATTTCTGACATCGCCAAACCTGACAACTCTCGGCTGGTTCGCCCCCTGAGATGCCACTGGCTGACTACCCCGGCCAGCATTTTGCTGGTTCCGCACAGGTTCGGGCAATTGGGGTGTATAAGTGCGACCACCTGAGTTATTCCCAGTGCTTCCCACTGGGGGCAGATTGTCAAGTGTACTAAGCACGCCGCTGCCCGATGTCGCAGGATTGGTAGAAGCGCGATTAGCTGCCGGAGCACTGTTGACCTGCACACTGGCCGCAGATGGCAAATCGGGCAGATCAGGCGGATTTTCAAGCCCGTAATTTTCTTTGATAACTGGCAGACCAACCGAATTTGTTTGCTGTGCAGATAATTTTTCATCAGCACTCATTACGGAAATGAGGGCGAAAAGTGTAATCAGAAGTGTTTTTCGCAAAGCCATCATCGGGTGCCTCGCTTCGGCCTCCTGACCCAGTTCGGGCAAAAGATCCTTCCTGCCCGCATCGATTTAATTCGACATTCGGGACGGGCAGGCAAAAGTCGAGATGAATCATCCCCGTGAAACTCTTCAATAAAAACCGAACAAAAGTTATAACCGGAACGCTATAAACGAGCTCAAGTCTCTACTATTTAAGCAAATAGAGCAAACCGGAAGATTTTCCTGCCAGCCACTTGCTTTTTCAGATTTGCGACATCCATAATATTGATACTTGTTGAATGGAATCATCCGGGGAAGGATTTAGCCCGATGTCCAAGGCTGATGGAAAGCCTGACAACCTGAATGGCATGCGGTTGGCCGAAACTGGTCAGCCGGGTGATGAGTCACTGGCTGAATTGCTGAGACGCCTGAGGTCGGGCGACGATTCGGCTGCGACGGCCATTCTTGAACGATATGAGGCCCAGGTTCGGCTGGTGGTTCGCCGCTGTCTGCCACGGGTTCTGCGGTCGCGATTCGACTCGCAGGATATCATGCAAAGTGTCTGGCGAAG
>JBJTRR010000407.1:0-2130 GCA_046076185.1 bacterium
TTCCGCGAAGACCTGTATTTCCGCATGAATACGTTTGAGATTCATCTGCCCGCCCTGCGGGATCGCCGTGAAGACATTGTCACACTGGCCAGGCACATGCAGCAGCGGTTTCATCGTACATCAGGCCCAGTGCCGGAACTCAGTCCGGCTGCGGCTGAACTGCTTACGGAACATCACTGGAACGGCAATGTGCGCGAGCTGGCCAACGCCATTGAAAGGGCCATGATTCTGTGCGGTGGCCGGGCAATTCAGCCTGAACATCTGCCGAATTTTTCGGGCCGGCGTGTGGCTGTGCAGCAAGCCCCGCCAAGCCTGGCTCAGTCAAGTGCCAGCCAGGTGTTAAGCTCGGGGGGCCGCACGCTTATCAGCCATTCCGGCCATCAGCCGGCAGGCTCGAACCTGACTTTGCGCGATGTCGAAATGCAGTTCATACAATCGGTTATGGAAAAACACGCCGGCAACAAGCCCGCTGCCGCCAAAGAACTGGGCATCAGCCTGAAGACTTTGTACAATAAGCTCAATTCACTCCAGCAAAACGGCGTGGAAGAGTGACACAAGGCAACCCCCAGCTGAATTGCGGCGAGATATGCTGATCAACCTGATTTTCGCACTTACTGTCTCGCTCGCCGGTCAGTCGCCAGACGACAATTCTGCAGCAATTCAGGCTGATCAGGCCACTCGCAAAATCTGGCTTGAGATGATCGGCAACTGGCGGGTCACTGGCCAGCCCAAACGTGGCTCGGCCAGCGGTGCATGGGTCACCAAGGGCCGTGTTGGCTGGTCGAAAGTGCTGCGTGAAGAAGGCATCAAGCTGAAAAGCGGGCAGCCCACCGAAGTTTCAATGGTTCTGCCGCAAAGTCGCCTGTGGCAGGAGGCTGGAATCGTTTTTGAACCAGGCGGCAAGAAAATTTCAGGCCTGACGGTTGTCGATAAAGAAACCGGTGCCTCACAATTGTACAGGCTGGTTCCACAGGCTGATCCGGCACGATTTGTTTTTGAATATCATCCTGGTAAAGGTTCGGCAGACGATTCGCGACGTCTGACATTCGAACGACGAACAGCCGATCGCTGGACCATTCTTGCAGAAACCCGCAAGCCTGAAGCCCCGGCGTGGTCGCGGCAGATTGATCTGGGGATGACTCGAGAAGGTACGACAATTGCCGTTGGCGACGGCCAGAAGAAATGCGTTGTGACCGGTGGCCTTGGTGAAATTGAAGTGAATGTGCTTGGTAAAACGGTGTATGTCTGCTGCTCGGGCTGCCGTGAAGCCTTGCTTGACGACCCTGAATCGTTCCTGAAGCCTGCCATACCAGCCCCGGCCAATGCCAGCAAAGATGTGGTGAAGCCTTGAGCCACGAGCCCGGCCCGGCGTCACCTTCACAGCACGCTTCGTCACCAGCCACAGGCCCAGCCGGTGCCACAAGTTTATCCACAACTTCTCGCCCGCTGGATGGCCTGGCCATTGCCGGGGCCATGCTTTGCTGCGCTCTTTGGGGTGGCAATGCCGTGGCCGTGAAGTCGGTTGTGGGTGAAGTGCCGCCTTTGGGGCTGGCCGGCATTCGCTTTATCATCAGCCTGCCGGTCATCGCCTGGGTGGCTTCCCGCACGGCCGGAAAGTTTCGTATTCGACGCGAAAACTGGTGGCTGGTGCCGATTCATGGCGTGATTCTGGCAATTCAGGTCAGCTCGTTTAACTGGGGCACAAGCCACGGGCAGGCTGGGCGATCAAGCGTTTTTATCAATGTTCATCCGCTGGTGGTCACGCCACTCTCTGTGTGGCTTCTGGGTGAAAGAATTGGCTGGCGTGCCGTGGCCGGGCTTTTTTCAGCATTCGGCGGCGTGATCGTGCTTGTCGCTGGCCGGTTGATGGCCGGTGGCGACCCTAAAGCTGATGCGATTGTTTTTTGTTCGGGATGCCTTTTTGGGGCACAATCTGTTTTTCAGAAGTGGACATACAAGAAAACCCCGCCAGCGACTCTTCTTTTCTGGCAAACGCCTTTCGCCATTTTCACATGCCTTTCGGCGACTTTGATTTTTGAAAGCGGCTCGCCCTGGAATATCGACAGGGCAGGGGCCTTGGCCATTGCCTATCAGGGGCTGGCCGTGTCGGGTGTCTGTTTTTCCGTCTGG
>JBJTRR010000408.1:0-2728 GCA_046076185.1 bacterium
GTAAATGTGCCGCCACCCAAAGTCATATTCGTCGTGGCTGATGCATTCAGATTCGAAATCGCTCCGCTTGAAATCACCATGCCGGGGTTGGCTGAATTGCCAAGAACAAGGCTCAGGTTTCGCCCCGTGCCGAAATTCAGGCTGGCGTTGCCATAAACTGAAATCTTTTCAGGAGATGAACTGTATGTCAGTGTCACTCCGTTAGCGGAAAAATTACCGCCACCCAGCGTCATTGCTGTCGTTGCTGTTGCATTCAGGGTCGTCAGTGAACCATTGGAAATTGACATCCCCGGCGAAGCGGAATTCCCCAGAACCAGGCTTAAATCTCGCCCATTCCCAAAATTCAGAGCAGCATTGCCATATAGTGTAAATAACTGCGAGGGCGACGCCAGATAATTCAGTGTTAATCCATTAGACGTAAAATTAGCACCAGCAAAACGGGTTGAAACGATACTTGTTGCATTCAAACTTGCAAGCGAACCGTTCGCCACCTGCACTCCAGGGCTGGTCTGGTTTCCAAGCACAAGTGTCATGTTATTTGACGAACCAAAGCTTAAAAGTGCATTGCCAAATAGGCTGAATTGCGTAGTTGTGCTGTTATAATTTAATTTCAGGTTATTCGCCGAGAAATTCGATCCGGCCAGGCTCGCATTGATCGAAGCGGCTGCATCAAGGCTTGTAAGTGATCCATTCGTGACCACCAAACCCTGGCTGCTCACCGACGAATTACCGAGATTCAGCGACAGATTGCCGAAGCCCGAAACATTCGCCGAACTCTGGCCAGTCACGACAAACGTATTTTAGCCGGAGTATATGATCCTGTTAAATTCGATGCATTAAATGAAACCGAACCAAAGCTGAAATTGTTGCTGAGCGATGCACACGCACCAGTCAGGGAAAAACCCGTGGTTTTAATATCAACGGTATTGGTGCCGTTAACGGCCAGATTCAGGCCGCCCGGCAGGGCCACTGATCCCTGCAATTGCACCATCGGTTTGCCACTGTCGCCAGTCGTGGCAAAACCAATTCTGTCAAGCGTAAAGTTCACTCCGGCAACAGTCATGATCGACCCGGCAAGCCCGCCTATTTTCCCATTCACAAGATCATTGATACTGCCATATGAAATGCCCCCACTGACAAGAGTCACCGGAGGCGAAAGCACCGATGCCTTCAATGCACCCGTGGCAGTAAAGCGAAGCGAACTGGTATCAATAGAAACATTGCCTCCCAGCTCAAGCAAGCTATAAAAACTTGAGCCCTGAGACGGAACATAGCCTACATAAACCGTGCCATTTGCCGAATAGGTACTCCCAGAAGTCTGAAACCCCGAACTGTAACGAAATTGAATGCCACCTGCATCGACAGACGTCGCAATAGTCGTTACCGTCAGAATAGCAGCAGTGGTTGTAGCAGATCCCGCTGAATTCGTAAAAACGGCACGATATTGCTTGCCGTTGTCGGTAAGGCTTGTTTGAAAAGTATAGGTTGTGGTATTGGCACCAGTGATGTTGGCCCAGCTTGAACCACTGTCAGAGCTTGTTTGCCACTGCACGGTCGGTGTGGGCGTACCGGTGGCTGATGCTGTGAAAGTTGCATTTGCACCTGGTGCTACGATCGTAGAAGATGGATTTGATGTAATTGATAATGAACCAATATTTAAAGTGGCGGGCGTTGTGGTCATATTACCTAACGAATTGTTGTAAATAAAGCGATATTGATTGCCGTTGTCATTAACAGAAAGCGTGATCACATAGGGATTATTCGGAACACTGGTAACTGTTGTAACACCACCATATGCAGTCGCATTGGCACCTGAAGGCGATAAATCAGCCGTTATGTTGGAAGCATTCAGCGCCCCCATCGGCCAATAGCCAACCAAGCCCGATTCCGCCCCCGTATAGGTCGCATTCATCCCAGCCAGAACCTCACTGGCTGAAAGCACACGATTCCACATGCTGAAACTGCTTAACATGCCCTGATAATAAGGGTCGCCACCCCAGTTGCTTTTGCCGAAATAATTTGAATTTCGCGAAACATTCTGAACGAGATTAACTCCAATTGAAATTCAGCGAGGTTGTATTAGCGGCCAGGTTGCTCCATGTCGTGCCATTATTGGTGCTGACTTGCCACTGCACTGTGGGGGTCGACGAACCGCTGGTCACGGGAGACATTGAAACGCTTGTCCCGGCCATCACGGTGGAACTCGCCGGCGCGTTGCCGCTCAAACTGGTATTTGAACCACTTTGAATGGTTACAATATTACCATATGCCTGGACACTCGTAAAATTATTCGATGTGTTTGCCAGCGTGATATTGCCTGACGTTGCAAAACTTGCTGCGCCTGAAACCATCATACCGCTGGTCTGGGTGATTGCTCCACTGGATGTATTTACATTCAGTGACCCATTGGCAGTTAAACCTGTAAACTGAATCGAGCTTGATGCGTTGAATGTCAGGTCTGTGCCAGATGCACTGACGTTTGAAAATGTGTTTGTATTATTACCAAGCGTAATGCAACCGCCCGCCGAAACTGTCGTCGCTTTTCCGCTTAAAAGAATGGCGCCGGCTCCAATCTCATTGATATTCCCCGTACTCAATAATTGTAATGCTGAAATATTTGCAGGATTAATGGAATCGGAAATGAAAAGATTCGGATTCGTGACAGACCTGATGCTGACACTATCAATAAATGTCGTTAGATCCGTATCGGCAGTCTGTCCAGTAAATG
>JBJTRR010000409.1:0-6745 GCA_046076185.1 bacterium
CTTCGCCAGAGATCAATGAGTTTGCGGGCCATTGAACTGCAATCAACCGTGTGAGAAATGCAACAGATTTCAAGGCGGGTTGAAATGAAATGAAACTGTGCATTGGGAAATTCACAAAGATTTCATCAATTTTTTACTGGACATTTCGCCACTGATCCCGCAATCTGGGGGTGTTCGCCAGCAACAGACTCACCCGCTATTGAGGCCTTCATGAAAATCTACTCGTTTTCGGGCTTGTTCACCAGCCTTTTGATATTATTCTCGGCTAGTTTCGCCACGGGGCAGGAAGCTGCGCCGAAGACAAAGCAGGGGCCGACGCCGGGGGCACGCTACCCCGGGCCGACGGAAAATGGGTATCTGCTGCCGAATGGCTGGACGATATCGCCAGCGGGTGACCAAGTCACGCTGACCGACCTGCCGCTGAACATCATTCCGCTGGCCGATAACCGGCATGCCGTGGTGGGCACGGGCGGGTTTAACACGCACAAGCTTTCGCTGGTGGACCTTCAGACAAAGAAGGTGGTGGCTGATGTTACGGCCCCGCAAAGCTGGTTTGGGCTGGCGGCCAATGCGGCGCAGAATCATTTCTGGTGGTCGGCTGGTGGCGATGGCGGGTTGGTGGAAGTGGGTCGAGACGGTGCCGGCCTGAAGCTGAAAAGCCCGGCCAAAGAAGCCCCGACCGAGAAAAGCAAGGGGCGGGCCAAGCCTTTTGCCAGCGGTGTGACCTATGTTGAAAAGACCAAAAAACTTTATGAGCTTGATATTAATCAGGGAACTTTGGCCGAGACGGTTCTTGATGGCACGGCGGGCAAGAAACGCAAGGAGAAGATTGCCGAACGGCCCTATGATGTGGTGGTGGGCAATCAGGGCAGATTTCTTTATGTGAGCGACTGGTCGGCCCGGCTGGTGCATGTGGTGGATGCCGAAAGCCTGAAGGTGGTGCACCGGTTTGGCGTGGGCGAGCACCCGAACCAGATGGTGCTGCACCCGAAGGACGGTCGGCTTTTTGTGGCGTGTGCCTCGGCCAATGCGGTTTATGTGATTGACACGATCCGCTGGACGGTGGGCGAGATTATTTCGACATCGCTCTTCCCGCGGGCTCCGGAAGGCTCAACGCCTGATGCCCTGGCCATTTCGCCCGATGGTGAAATGCTTTATGTGGCGAATGCAGATAATAACTGTGTGGCCGTGATTGAAGTGGAGCACCCGAATCGATCGGTGGTGGAAGGTTTTATACCGACGGGCTGGTATCCTACATCCTTAGCCGTGACACCTGATGGCAAAAACCTGCTGATTGGTGTGGGCAAGGGGAACCAGACCAAGCCGAACCCGGTGGGTGCAGAAAATGTGGGCGAATTTAACAAAGTGCATGCACAGGTGGGTGATAAGGCCGCACCCGATGACATTCGCAAGATGGTTTCGCTCTACAAGTTCCCTTATATCGGCACGACACTTTCCGGGGCACTTTCGATTGTGAAGGTGCCGGAAGACGAGCAACTTGCGGAATATACGACGATTGTCTATCGTAACTGCCCCTATTCCGACCTGATGCTGAAGGCGGCGAAGGCACCGGCCAGAAAGACGGCGATTCCGACGAAAGTCGGCGAAGAATCGCCGATTGAGCATGTGCTTTATATCATTAAGGAGAACCGGACATATGACCAGGTCTTCGGCGATATTCCACGTGGCAATGGCGACCCTTCGCTGGTGCTGTTTGGTGAGGAAGTGACGCCGAACCACCACCGGCTGGCCAACGATTTTGTGCTGCTGGATAACCTATACTGCAACGGGCATGTGTCGGCCGATGGCCACCCGTGGAGCACGGCGGCTTATAACACGGATTACATTGCCCGCAACTGGGCCCTGACATATTCGCGCCGGGCCGGGGTGGATGACGACGACGACGGTGAGCTTTCAAGGCCGCCCAGTGGCTATATCTGGGACTTGTGTGCCCGCAAGGGGCTGAGTTACCGGAGCTATGGCGAATATGGCTCGCGCGTGAGCCAGCCGGATGGCTCGTTACGGATGGAAGGCCGGGCGCCTGGGCTGGTGGGGCATATGTCGCCCTATTTTGGAATTGGCAAAACGCCGGGCGTGCGTATGCGTGACACCGACAATGCAGCCGTGTTCATCGAGGAATTCAATGAATACTGCAAGAACGGCAATTTGCCGAATTTCATGATCATGAGCCTGGGTGAGGATCATACTGACGGCACGCGGCCGGGCAGCTTTACGCCGCAGGCCTGCGTCGCATCAAACGATGTTGCACTTGGGCGGATTGTCGAGGCGGTGACAAAGTCAAAATACTGGCCGAAGATGGCGATTTTCGTGATTGAGGACGATGCCCAGAACGGGCCCGACCATGTGGACGCCCACCGGACGATTGGCCTGGCGATTAGCCCTTACACACGCAGGGGGCACCTGGATAGCACGCAATATAGCACTTCAGGCATGTTGCGCACGATGGAACTGATTCTGGGCCTGCCGCCGATGTCGCAATTTGACGCCTCGGCCACGCCCATGTACGAGTCGTTTACCGACAAGGCCGACCTGACAACATACACCGCCCTGCCCGCCCGAATTGACTTGAATGCCAAGAACACGGCTCTGGCTTATGGAGCGGAACGATCAGCGAAGATGGACTTTTCGGAATACGACAAGATCGACGATTTTGAGCTGAACGAGATTCTCTGGCGGGCGATCAAGGGGCCGAATGCTCCACTGCCGCCTGCCGTGCGGCGGGCGATCGCCTTCCGGGCCGTTGATCCGCCCAAGGTGCCTGGCGGCAAGTGACGGAATGCCCCTGATCAAAAACAAAAAAGCCCTGCGAATCAGCCGATGACTCGCAGGGCTTTTGCTTTGATATGAAGGCTGAATCAGCCGTTTTTGGGTGCTTTGCCGATGGCTTCCAGCAGCGATTTGGCTTCGACACTGACACTTACAAAAGGGCTTTTGGTAAGCGATTCCACCTCAAGGGAAGTGAGGGTGGCCAGAGTTGTAAGCTTTTTATCAACGGCGGCGTGCAGCGACTTCAGGGCCTGAAGCTGGAAGGCTTCAATCCGGTTTTGCTTTTCGGTAGCGTTTTCAAGCTTGATATTGGCCTCAAGGGTTTTGGCATCAAGCAGTTCGCGAAGGATATCGGCGGCTTGGCGGTCGTCGCGACGAATCAGGGCGAAGGCGGCGTTATAGGCGACGTCTCTTTCAGGGTCGGGCAATCGCTTTCGCAGGGCGACCGTGGCGGTATCGCCACCGCAGAAACCCAGGGCATAAACGGCACGCAACCGCACTTCTGGCTCGGCCGCTTCAGCGGCTTTGGCCAGTGGGCCAACGACATTTTCAGCCGAGATGGTTCCATCTTGGCGGGAGGCTTGGCGGGCCAAGCTTTCGGTTGCCGAGATTCGCACGGGCATTGGCTGGTTATCGCCCAGCGCCTGGGCCAGAACGGTCAGGGCGTTGGCGGGCTTGCCAGATGAGGCGGTGCCTTCGCTGATCTGAAAAACGCCAAGTGTCAGGGCCAGATACTGCCTGGCTTCGGTGTTGTCGCCCGAGGTCTGGGCCAGCTCTGTTTCCAGCAGTTCGGCAAGGTCGCCCAGCAGTTTTGGGTCTGTCTGAAGTTGCTTTTCGTTGCTGATCAGGCTGGCCAGTTCATAGGCTGCGCGGAAGCGGCGATTGGCGTTTTCGGATCGAATGACGCGGACATATTCATTGACATCGCGTTCGCCGCCGGCGAGCTTGCCGAAAAGCAGCCAGACGGCGATGACGACGCAGACGACAACGGCCGGAATGACGAAAAGCTGGACGATGAAGCTGGCGTCCGGCGGTTCAACAGGTGGCAGGTCAGTTTCAGGCGGCGATGGATTGGTGCTCACGGGTAAAGTTCAGCCGGGGTTTTGGTTAAGATCATCATCCCAATATGGTTATCTTACAGTTTTTTGTAGAAATACGACCAGTCGCGTCAAGCCGCTCGTCGCCATGTGACGAATTTCATAATGAAGTAAGTGATTATGCCAAAGAGAATTAATGAAATAGAAACCTTGCCGTCGTCGGGCTTGTTCATGATTGTTACGACCGTCAGCAGCAGGGTTCCCAGAATGTAAACCAGCGGCACCAGTGGATAGCCGGGGCAGAGGAAACCCTGATACTCATTGGACTTATCGCGGTAACGGAATACAAAAATCGCACTGATGCCGAGAATTGAGAAAATGGCCAGGCCAAGGCTTGAGACAACAATGATTCCTTCAAGACTGGTTGACCAGATAAAAAACAGCGAAATGGCCACCTGAAGCCACGTGGCCCGGCTTGGCACGCCGGCAGAATTGACGCCCCCTGCCCAGCTGATGAAGTGCCCCTTTTCGGCCATGGCCATGATAATGCGTGGCCCTGTCAGGATATAGGCGCTGACGCTTGAGACGAGCATGAGGGCGACGATCAGGCTGAGGCCGCGGCCGAAGATGTCGCCGAAGAGCCTTCGGGCAGAGATTTCAGCGATGGGGGCCAGTGCATCAAAACCCTGCGAATCTTTGATTTTGTTCAGATCAGCGGCAGATATGGCCAGGGCATAGACCAGGTTCACAGCGAGATAAAGTGAGGTGACAAAGAGAGTTCCGGCAATAATGGATCGGGGCAGGTTGCGCTGGGGCTGTCGCACTTCACCCGCAATGAAGCCCACGACATTCCAGCCTGTGTAGGCATAGCTGATGTAAATGAGCGAAGTGAGCGATTCACTGAGCAGGCCGGTGCTGACCTTTTCAGGAAAATCCTGTGGCAGCGGGCTTTGACGCAGGCCAAAGGCGAGCCCGAACGCAACGAAAAGCACCAGAAAGCTGATTTTCACCAGAGTGAAGGTGTTTTGCGTAACGCTGCTTTGCTTATGGCTTTGTGAATGGATCCACGCCAAGCTTATGGCCAATATGGTGGCAATGATGGCAACTGGGTAAAAACCAACTTCCTGACCCGGCGGCTGAATGGTTTTGAGGAAGTAAGTGGCGGCACCTTTTGAACTTGCGGCAATGGGGCCGGCGAAGCCGAGAACGGCTGCGATCCAGCCGGTGAGGAAGCCGGCGAGTGGCCCAAAGGCTTTGTTCAGAATGAGATAGTCGCCGCCGGTGAGAGGCACACGACAGGCGAGTTCTGACTGAGCCAGGGCGCCGCAGATGGCCAGAATGCCGCCGATGATCCAAAGGAGCATGGCCCACTGGTGCGACCCCACGGAAACAACCGTGAAGCCGGAGGTGGTGAGGATGCCTGTGCCGACCATGCTGGCAACGACGATAAAAGTGGCGGTCGAAAAGCCGAAGCCCTTTTTGTCTTCGATTGGCTGTGGTTCAGCGGTCACAGTTTGCCTTATTATTTAGCAGTCAGGCCGAACGCGGTTTGGTCGGCGTGTTGTTGCGGGTGTTCTGGGGAACTTCGTCCGGCAGAACTTCCAGAGGTGGTGGTTCGTTTGGCGAAGGTGGCGAAAGAACGGGCGTGGTGCCCGTAGTCTTGGCAGAGTCGGCGGGCTTGGTGGCCGGTTTGGCGGCTTCTTTCTGCTTCAGGGCAGGTTCGCCAGCCGTTGCGGGCGGATTCAGCGGATTCACAGCCGGTTTTTGTACTGGTTCCGAGATGATTTCGGTTGCTGCGCCGGGGGATCTGGGCCTGAGGTTGGTGGAAGCGGCTGGCGAAATGCCGCCCTGAATCTGCACATTGCCAGTGGCTGGAACTCCACCAACAATTGGGCCGGTGACCGGGGTCTGAATGGTGGTAGCCTGGCCGGGGATGATGGTAGTGGCCGGAACTTCGACGGGCGTTTCGACAACGACCGATTCTGTCAGTTTGCGCATCAGGTTGGTGGCAAGCTGGCGCACTTCGGCGTTGGGGTCGTAAATCGCGACACGTTCAAGGTATCCGGGAATGGCCGGATCGGGAATCTGGCTGATGGCAACAACGCAGGCCTTGCGCACATTTTTGTTGAGGTCAACCCGAAGACGGTCAAGCAAAAGCGGCACGGCTCGCGGGTTACGAAGCTGGCCCATGGCGAAGGCTGCTTCACGGCGACGGTCGGGCAGAATATCGCGCAGCTGCCGGGCCAGGGCGTCGAAGACAGGGTCGTTTATGCGTGTCTGAGTTTGAATGACCTGCACGGTGTTGGTTGTCACAACGCGGCTGGGTGCGGTAATGACCGTTTGCGAGGGTGCATAGGCCTGATTGGGCACAGGTGCGGTGATGGTTTCGACGGTTTCAACCACGGGCGCAAAGATGCGCTGGATGATTGTCGGTTCTTCCTGAATGATCACGCCCTGAGCCATGGTGGCGGCGGGAAGGAGCAACAGGGCCGTACAGCCAAACGTGCCTGCGAACTTTCTGAGCATGGTGGTAACTCCGTTCCAACCCATGTGATACCAGTGAATCAGGGGGAAATGGGTGCATCCGGCACCCCTGGGGTGTGTTATTTGGGCGCCAGAATAGCGCTCATTTTCTTGCCTTCCATGGAAGGATTTTTTTCCAGCTTGCCGAAGGGGGCCAGGGCGGCCAGCACTTCGTCCATCACTTTTCGGCCTTCTTCAATGTGGGCCAGTTCGCGGCCCTTGAAGAGCACATTGACAAGCACTTTATCTTTAGCCTCAAGAAATTCTTTGGCTTTATTGATTCGTACTTCAATGTCGTGGTCGCCGGTTTTGGGGCGGACCCGAATTTCCTTAACGTGCGTCTGATGCTGTTTCTGCTTGGTCGTTTTCTTTTTCTGGTCGTACTTGAACTTGCCGAA
>JBJTRR010000410.1:0-1759 GCA_046076185.1 bacterium
CCCGATTACAGGTGGAAAGTATTACAAATTCCGAATGCGGATACGCGCCGCGAAGCTCTCGCAAAGCATGCTGCATCTGCTCGCCACTGAAGGCAAGTGCCTCGCGAATGGCCGCCGGGGCCCTGGTATGATCAACGCCAACCGCAAGAAGCCTCACGGGGTCTGCCCCCCGCCTGCCGCCCCGCTGGCGGCTGCCCCATTACGCGATGGGCCATGGGCCGTCGGCACCAGCCAGCCCACACCAACCCAGGTAAATATCAAAAAGCCAAGCGCAACTCCCGTCAGCCAGACTATCCTTCTGCCTCGCATTGCCGGGCGAAACCGCGCATGCAGAAGCACTGCAAAGGCACACCACATCACAGCGGCACTGACCAGCTTCGGGTCTGTCCATGAAATGCCAATGTTTGATCCCTGCCGACCCAGTGAAAAATTCAGCATCACACCGATAAACAGACCAAAGGTAAGCATGGGGAATGCCGCCGTAATGGCAATGCGGTTGATGCGTTCCGATTGCTCAAGACTGGGCAGCGTCAGGCCCGTTCGCGAAGGCCGCTTCTGCTTCAGCCGCCGGCTTTGTGCCAGATACATCAGCCCGGTGGCAAAGGCCACACAGGTGCAGACCGCACCCGCCACCAGCAATATGCCATGCACTGTGCCCCAGAACCGGGCAGGGCCGCCCCAGTCGGCTGACCACGCACCCCTGGGCGCCACCAGGCCGCCCATCATCACCACCGCCACTACCAGGGGCGTAAGAAATAGCCCTGTGGCACTTGGCTTCTGCGAACCCACCTGAAAATAAAGGTCGATCGCAGCCAGTATCCAGGCCAGCAGCATCATGGAATCAAACATGGTCGAGATCGGGAACCGCCCCTCACCAAGCCCATGATTCATCAGGTAAACCGAATGAACAAAAAGCCCCAGCCCCAACAGCCCCTGAACCAGCCTCAATGAAAATTTCAGCGACCAGCGAAGCCTGGCAATGTCGGCCAGCAGCGAAAGCGCATAAGTTCCGCCGAAGCACAGAACGGAAAGTCGATCAAGCATTCACCGGCTCTCCCCTCTTTGTTCGCCCCCAACTCGCCGCAGACTTCGGCCTTCTTATCATATCATACAACAATTGCCGAAGTCCGTTCAGCGCCGGGCCTCTCAAAGCGGGCCTGCCTTGTCAGCCACACGCCTTTCAACCTGCCAGGCAAGCGGCTTCCTGTTTAATCGCTGCCGCCTGCCTTTTCGGCCGCTTTTGATGCACCGGCATCAATCGCACCTGCGATCTGCGGCAGGTTCGCTGATTTCTGATGCTTCGGCCCACTGGCGGCAATCAGTGCCGACTGCACAATAAGCTGTCGCATGTCAAAACCATTGCTACCGAACTGCTCTCGCAGCCGCCCTGGCGTATTGGTGCCATAGGCCATGATGGGCTGCTTGGCCGTGTGGTGAAAAAGCTGCTGCACCAGCGAGCTTTGCGTCTCGGCCGTGCCGGCCACAAATCGGGCAAGTTCGGCAGCCCCGTTATATTTCACAGTGTTGCCGTCTCTGGTCAGATATTCGCCAGTGGCGTCAACCGGCTTGTCTTTCTCGGTGGTTCGATACCGGCCAATCGCATCGTAATTCTCAAGGGCAAAGCCCAGCCCGTTAATCGTGCTGTGGCAGCTTACGCAGGCCGCTGGGCTGGTTTGCAGCAAAGTCCGCTGGCGGGTGGTCAGGTCAGGGTGCAGATCCGGGGCCAGCGGGCTCACCGCAATGGGCGGCGGCTTGATCG
>JBJTRR010000411.1:0-1124 GCA_046076185.1 bacterium
GGCCTTGATGGCGGCCTTGCGGGCACTCAAGCCTTCTTCATGCATAATGCGCTCGACGTTTTCCAACACCACAATGGCGTCGTCAACCACAATGCCAATGGCCAGCACCAGCCCGAAAAGCGAAAGATTATTCAGTGAAAAGCCCATCAGGGCCATCACAAAAAACGTGCCGATCAACGAAACGGGCACTTCCAGCATTGGCAGAATGGTCGCTTTCCAGTCCTGCAGGAAGACCAGCACCACGATAATCACCAGCACGAAGGCTTCCAGCAGGGTCTTTACTACGTCGCGGATCGACTCCTCCACAAAGATCGTGGTGTCGTAAACAATCCGGTAATCAACCCCCGGCGGAAACTGCGTTTTCAGCGATTCCATCTGCTCGCGGATCAGACCGGCCGTGGCCACGGCATTCGAGCCGGGAAGCTGAAAACAGGCCATTGTTACCGATGGCTTGCCATCAAGCAGGCTGCCCACTTCATAATTCTTGGCCCCCAGCTCGACCCTGGCTACGTCTCGTACGCGTGTCAGGGCACCGGTCGCCGTATCGGTCTTCAGAATAATATCAGCAAAGTCTGATTCATCAATCAGCCGCCCCTGCGTTTTCAGCGTAAGCTGAAAAGCCTCGCCCGCAGGCACCGGCGGCTGGCCCAGTCGGCCGGCAGCCACCTGCACGTTCTGTTCCTGAAGGGCTTTCAGGGCATCGGCCGCGGTCAGGTAGCGCGAGGCCAGCTTCTCGGGGTCAAGCCAGATGCGCATGCTGTAATCGCGGGCACCCAGCATGGAAACATCACCCACACCGTCAACCCGGGCCAGCGCATCCTTCACCTGAATGGTGGCATAATTGCTCAGATAAAGCTGGTCATAGCGTTCGTCAGGCGATATCAGGTTGACACACAACAGAATCGAAGGCGACTTTTTCTTTGTGATCACCCCCTGCCGCCGCACGTCTTCCGGCAGCTTCGGCAGGGCAATGGAAACGCGATTCTGCACCAACACCTGTGCCATATCCAGATCAGTGCCCAGGGCAAATGTCACCGTCAGGTTCATCTGGCCATCGTTGGTGCATTGGCTCGACATGTAAATCATGTTCTCAACGCCATTGATTTCCTGCTCGATTGGCGTGG
>JBJTRR010000412.1:0-6072 GCA_046076185.1 bacterium
AAGGATGTGACCGAGGCTTACGGCACTGCCGATGCGCCACAGGAGTGGCGGATGGATTATCGCACGATTGACACGCCTGACCTGCTTGAGGAATTTGTGGCGGAACTCTCGGCACAGCAACGCTTTTGTATCGATACAGAAACGACCGGTACGAACCCCTCTCGAGCCCGGCTGGTGGGTCTTTCGTTCGCGTGGCAGCCTGAAATTGCGTATTACATTCCGGTTCGCGGGCCAATGTTCGACCGGAAGCTTGACGTGTCGCTGGTTCTTGAGAAACTTTGCCCAATTCTGGAAGACCCGGCGCGGACGATCGTCGGCCAGAATGTGAAATACGACTGGATCGTGCTGGCCCAGACCGGTATCACGATGACCGGCAAGATCATAGACACTATGATTTTAAGTTATCTACTGGAATCAGGTGAGCGCAATCACAGCCTTGACGAACTTTCGCAACGACTGCTGGACCACACGATGATTCCGATCAGCGACTTGATCGGTAAAGGCAAAAACCAGAAGCTGATGGATGAAGTGGAAGTGGCCAGGGTGGCGTTTTATGCCGCTGAGGATGCCGATGCCACCTGGCGCATTGCCGAGAAGCTGGAGCCGATTGTTCGCGAGCAGCAACTTCATAAGCTGTATGATGATGTGGAAAGGCCGCTGGTGAGTGTGCTGGCCCGGATGGAGAAGGCTGGTGTGGTGGTTGATGTACCCCGGCTGAAGCAGCTTTCAGGTGAGTTTGCCACGCGGCTCGGGCAGATTGAAAAGGATGTCTATCTGCATGCTGGTGGAGAGTTTAATATTGCCAGTGCGCCGCAGTTGCGTGAAATTTTATATGATCGGCTGAAACTGCCGGTGCTGGGCAAGACACCCAAAGGCGAGCCATCAACAGCGGCCGAAGTTCTTGAAGAACTGGCTCTGCTGCATCCGCTGCCCCGGCTTTTGATTGAGCACAGGCAACTGGCCAAGCTCAAGAGCACTTACCTTGATGCCCTGCCTGAGTATGTGTGTAATGACGGGCGAGTGCATGCCTCGTTCAACCAGACGGTGGCGGCAACGGGCCGGCTGAGTTCGAGCGAGCCGAACCTGCAAAATATTCCTGTAAGAACCGACCAGGGCAAGCAGATCAGGCAGGCTTTTGTGGCCCCTGGGGCTGACTGGGTGCTACTGACGGCCGACTACAGCCAGATTGAGCTGAGAATGCTGGCCCATTTTTGCCAGGACGAGGGGCTGCTGGCAGCGTTTCGCTCAGGGCACGACATTCACAGCGTCGTCGCAGCCCAAATCTTTGGTGTGCCTGAAGATGCAGTGACTGAAGAACAGCGGCGGTCGGCCAAAACCGTGAACTTTGGTGTGATTTACGGCCTGAGTGCGTTTGGGCTGGCGAGTCGGCTGGGAATTACGCAAACCGATGCGGCTGCATTTATTGAAGCCTATTTTGGGCGATATCCGGGGATTGACCGCTGGATGACGAGCGTGCTTGAGGAGGCGAAAAACAGCGGCCATGTGAAGACAATTCTGGGCCGGCGAAGGCCAATTCAGGGGGTGAAGTCAACCACGGGGCGGCAGAAAAATCTGGCTGAGCGAACGGCCATCAATACGGTGATTCAGGGCTCGGCGGCTGACCTGATCAAGATGGCGATGATTCATATTGATAGAGAGCTAAGCCAGCGCAAACTACGTTCCCGGCTGATATTGCAGATTCATGACGAACTTGTATTCGAGGTTCCGAAAACGGAATTGGCCGAGGTGCGCGAACTGGTTCGGCACCTGATGAACACGGCGATTGATTTACAAGTGCCTGTGGACGTGGATGTTGCATCTGGGCCGAATTGGCTGGATGTGGAGTGACTTTGCGGGTTGTAAGCCCTGGCAAGCTTTAGGGTCGGGGTTGTTGCCAGGCTGAAAAAGTTGTACAATTTGTTTATCGGCCACTCGTTGATGGTTCGCCCGAGGGTGCATCATCCCCCACCTGCAAATGCCGAGTCCACAAGGTCTTCCGATGAACACCGCATGCCATTCCTTTTACCTCGCTGCCATTTTTTCGGCCATCACGCTGTCATCCGGCTTTGCCGCCGGCAAGCCTGATGATTTGGCCGGGGTGCGTGATGTGGTTGTCAAGCCTGCTGGCGTCAAACTTGTTGGGCCCGACAGCGTGCAGCAGGTGGCTGTCGATTACCAGACGGTTGTGAACTCGCAGTGGCGCGATGGCACGGCCCGGGCTACGTTTCAATCAGCCGACCCGAAAGTGGCGATAGTTGATCAGGCCGGCGGCATTATCGCCGTGGGCGACGGGCAGACCAGAATTGATGTAAGTCTTGGCAAAATCAAGAAATCGATAGATGTCAGCGTCTCTGGACTCAAAACCCCGCCGGCCATCAATTTCACTAACCAGATTGTGCCGATTTTCACCAAAAATGGTTGCAATGGTGGCGGGTGTCATGGCAAGTCGGGTGGCCAGAACGGTTTCCGGCTCAGCCTTCTTGGCTTTGAGCCGCAGATTGATTACGAAACGCTGATTTTTGAAAGTCGTGGCCGCCGGCTTTTCCCTGCCAATGCTGCCGAATCGCTTCTGCTGATGAAGGCCATTGGTGCTTCGCCACACGGTGGCGGAAAGAAGCTTGAGCCCGACAGCCGAGAGTATCGGCAGGTGGCCCGGTGGATTGCGACCGGCATGCCTTTTGGCAAGCCCGAAGACCCTGTGGTTAAAGAACTTCGGATAGAGCCATCGATCCGCGTGCTTGAGCGGAACTCGGCTCAGCAACTTCTGGTGACAGCCATATACAGCGATGGCAGCAGCGAAGATGTGACCCGCCTGGCCCAGTTTCAGTCGAACGATACCGAAGTGGCTGAAGTGGAAGGCGGCGGCGTAGTCAGGACAAAAGATCTCTCAGGCCAGGCTGCGGTTATGGCTCGTTATCAGGGCCTGGTCACAGTGTTTACGGCGAAAGTTCCGCTGGGCCTGCCGATTGCCCGCAAGCCTGAATTTCCGACTGACAACCTGATTGACCGGCTGGCGATGAAGCACTGGGATTCTCTGGGTATTCTGCCGAGCAAACAGAGCACCGATGCCGAATTCATTCGTCGCGTAAGTCTTGATATCACTGGTACTTTACCAACGGCTGACGAAGCCCGGGCTTTTGCCCACGACAGCGACCCGGCCAAGCGGGCCAAGCTGGTTGACAAATTGCTTGACCGGCCTGAATATGCATCGCTTTTTGCCCTGAAGTGGGCCGATATTTTGCGGAACAAGCGTGGCACAAACCCTTACATGTCCTACGGTTTCTATTCGTGGATCAGAAGCCGGCTGGCGGAAAATGTGCCTTACGACGAATTTGTGCGAGGCATTGTGGCTGCGACGGGTGATTCACGTACGGCACCGCCGGTGATGTGGTATAGCCAGCTCAAGACGCCCGACGCATTTGTTGACGACACAGCGCAAGTCTTTCTGGGCATGCGGCTTCAGTGTGCCAAGTGCCATCACCACCCGTTTGAGAAGTGGAGTGAGGACGACTACTACGGCTTCGCTGCGTTTTTTGGCAGAGTTGGCCGAAAGACAGACCCGGAGGCCGCCCGCCGTGGGCGTAAAGAGGACGTGATTTTTACGACCAAGGGCGGTGGAGTGAGCCATCCGAAGTCAGGTAAATCGATGGAGCCCAAGGGGTTGGGAGACTCATCCGCGGCCGATTTATCGGCTGTGGACGACCCGCGAGAAAAACTCGTTGACTGGATGGCCGATACGAAGAACCCCTTTTTTGCACCGGCGCTGGTGAATCGCTACTGGGCTCATTTCTTCGATCGTGGCCTGGCCGAGCCGATTGACGACATACGCGACACGAACCCGGCTTCGAATCCGGAACTGATGCAGGGCATCAGCCAGTATTTTGTTGAGAGCGGCTACGACGTGAAGAAGCTGGTGCGGCTGATCTGCACGAGCCAGACTTATGGCCTTTCCAGCGAGCCGAACACGCACAACCAGAATGACAAACAGTCGTTTGCCCGGCATTATCCGAAGCGGATGCCGGCAGAGGTGCTGCTCGACGCTGTTTCGCAGGTGACAGCCGTGCCAACGGCGTTCAGCGGATTCCCCGCCGGAACGCGGGCGATTGATTTGCCTGACGATGCGATTGGTTCGACCTTTTTGCAGACGTTTGGTCGGCCCGAGCGTGATACGTCGTGCGAATGCGAGCGTGTGGGCGATGCCAGCCTGAGCCAGAGCCTGATGCTGCTGAATTCGCCCGAAGTGCAGGCCAAACTTACGGCAGCCAACGGCCGGGCCGAGCAACTGGCGAAGGATTCGCGCCCTGACGAAGAAAAACTGGTTGATCTTTTCTGGGCGGCTTATGCCCGTGCCCCACTGCCTGAAGAAATCTCGACAGCCAAAGGCTTTATCGCTTCTAAACCGCCTGAAAAGCGAAAAGAGGCCTGGGAAGATATTCTGTGGGCCCTGATCAACGCCAAGGAATTCCAGTTTGTGGATTGAGCTGATTAAGTCGAGGCTTAACAATGTGTTAGCCTCAAAATTTTAATGACCAGTCAATTCTTTTGATATATATAAATCGAGAAAAGTCAGGCTCAGCCGGACTTCTCTCGAAAATTGATTCATTATATGGAGTCGAAAAGTGGGCTTTACCCACTTAGCGAATCAATGATCGAAATTCAACCTCTCTGCTCAATCGGCTTGACGGGCCGGTTGGCGGGGCCAGTGTAGCGGGCACGGGGCCTCATCAGGCGGTTGGAATCAAGCTGTTCAATGATGTGGGCTGACCAACCTGCCACTCGGGCCAGGGCAAAAATGGGCGTGTAAATTTCGGTACGAAGGCCCATGTAATAGTAAAGCCGGGCTGTGGGCCAGTCCACGTTGGGCGGCAGTTTCTTCTGCTCGGTCACTTCGCGTTCGATGGGCTCGGCAATCTTTTCCCAGCGATCGTCGCCAATCTCGGCAGCCAGCTTCTGGCACCAGGTTTTAAGGATGCGGGCACGCGGGTCGCCGGTCTTGTAAACGCGGTGCCCAAAGCCCATGATTCGCTTTTTCTGAATCAGGGCATCGTGAATCCACTCTTCGGCCTTGTCGGGCGAGCCCACTTCCACCAGCACCTTCCAGGCTTCTTCATTCGCACCGCCGTGCAGCGAACCCTTCAGAGTGCCCACTGCGGCAACAATGCCAGAATAGATGTCGGAAAGGGTGGAAACCGTCACTCGGCCGGCGAAAGTCGAGGCGTTCAGCTCGTGCTCGGCATAAAGCACCAGTGAAAGGTCAAAGGCTTTGGCCATTGAGCCGGTCGGCATCTGGCCGTTAACCATATAGAGAAAATTGGCGGCGTGGTCTAGAGAGGCATCAGGTGCCACGGGGTTTTTGCCGGCCAGAATGCGTTCGCGGGCGGCGACGGCTGTGGCTGTTTTGGCCACAATGCGTTCGGCCTTACGCACGTTGGCCGCGTGGTCGGTGGGCGAGGCATTGACTTCAGGGTCGTAATGGGCGATCAGGCTGAGGCTAGTGCGAAGCACATCCATGCCATGGGCATTGGCCGGAATTTTTGCCAGAACCTCAAGCAGTTCGGCAGGAATGGCACGCTGCGAACGGAGCCTGGCGTCGAAATCAGCCAGCTCGGTTTTGTTCGGAAGTTCGCCATGCAGAAGCAGATAGGCGGCCTCTTCATAGCTCACGTGGTCGGCCAGGTCTTCGATCCGGTAGCCGCGATATTCAAGGTCGCCGTCGCCTTTGCGGCCTTCAAGGTTGGTGATTGCAGTTTCGTTGGAAATCACACCTTCCAGACCGGGGTAAAAAACGCCTGGAAGTTCCGAATCGGTACTCATTTATTGCCTCGTGATAACCTTCAGCGGGAAATGCTCTGGAACGGTTCCAGCACTCAATATGAATCGTGGCAGGTATGGGCAGAATCTACGAAAAAGAATCGATTGAACTCAAATCTTTCATGATCTCGGCCGGATGCAATCATTATAGTCGATTCGCCGGATATCTTCCAAGATTGATGACGCCGGCGATTGAAAAAAATGAATTTTCTGGTCGATTTATAACGCCCGGGGGATTTCTGAAAACAATACCTGAGTCAG
>JBJTRR010000413.1:0-3014 GCA_046076185.1 bacterium
CTTGTCGGTTTCGGTGTTGGGCCCGCTGGTGCCATCAAAAATATAGTCGGTTGAATAAAAAACGAATCGGGCATCTGACATTCTGCCGGCCAGTGCCAAATTCAGCGGGTCGAGCACGTTGGCCTTGCGAGCTTTCTCAGGGTCTTTTTCGCAGCCGTCCACCCATGTCCATCCGGCTGGGTAAAAAATCAGCCGGGGCTGGTGTTTTGTAATCCAGGTGCGGGCGGCATCGTGATCAGCCGCATCCACATGTTCCAGCCCGTCAAAAGCCACGCTGCCATAATTGCCGGCAACATCAAACCCTTGTTGGTTCAGGAGATGGATCAACCAGCCGCCGATCTGGCCCGACCCGCCAACAACGGCAACTTTCATGGAATTACCGATGGTGGAAGCCCCCTCTACGCCTTACGATTGTGTATTGCTCAAGCGAGTCCTGAATGATGGGCTGGGCGGTGTCGGCACTCTGGATCTCTTCCACAGCGACCGACTTGCCTTCAAGAACCTTATAATCTTCGAAGAATCTGCGGAGCATTGCCAGGCGATGCGGGGCCAGTTCGCGGGCATCCTTAATGATGTTAAATTCCGGGTCATCAACTGCCACGGCCAGAATCTTGTGATCCTTCTTGCCCATGTCGATCATGGTCATCAGGCCGATTACGCGAGATTTGACGAGTGTCAGTGGGGCCACAGGTTCCTGGCAAAGCACCATTACATCAAGCGGGTCTTCGTCTTCGGCCAGAGTTTGCGGAATAAAGCCATAATTGGCAGGGTAATAGACGGCTGAATAAAGGATTCGGTCGAGTTTCAGCAGACCGGTCTGCTTGTCCAGCTCGTATTTGACCGATGAGCCCATCGGAATTTCAATAACGGCATTGAACTGGGTTGGCAGGCCTTCGCCCGGTGTCACATCATGCCAGGGGTGAATCATCAAATTGCTCGATTTATCGTCTTGGTCGTCGGCCGGGCCGGTGTTCGTTCTCTCTGGTTTGAATCTATGACAATTTTAACGGTTTTTCGCCGATAAACCAATCCGACTTGAGCTTATGCCAATCGGATCAGCCGATTTCGTATTAGGGATTTTTGGCATGTCAGTGGGCTGGCTGAAGGCCAGGCGTCGCCCATTGACTCTGGAAATCTGGCCATAAAGGCGGTTGATTTCTGCCAGCTCGCCTGATTTTGAACCCTGGGCTGTCTCGCGGGTGAGTGCTTCAAGCCGTTGATTCAGTCTGCCCAAAGCCGAACCCAGATCACCCCTGTGCGACCCGAATCGCAAAACATCATGCACTTCAGCAGCCGTTTGTTGAACCTCTCTGACCTGCTTCAGCCGGGCTGTGTCAGGCTTCTGCCGGTTCATCGCTGATTCCAGAGCCTGTGCCTGGCGGAAGATTGCTGCGGCCATGCCCTGCATCTGCAAGCGGCCATAGCTATCGGACGGCGGAAAATAATCCCAGGGGTTATCAAGATTCGCCCAGGTTCCATACGAATGATTGTGACTGCTTGTGATCGAGTTGTTGTCAAGTCTTGGTCGAGCGGGCTGGCTGAAAACAGGATTCACAGACGTATCGCCTGCAAATGCAATGACTGGTGTGAAGATCAGGAACCAAATAAAAGGATTATTGCGTAAAGACATTTGCATGGAACTGGCCCCAGAGATTTTAGCCGATAGTTATAATGTCTATCGAAATAAATGACTTTTGGAAATAATAGGATTACCTCAAATCAAATTCAATTTGCCGTTGCAATAGTGATTACCCATCTCTTCGATATATTTTCTGTGGTTCGGCTTTGGGCAAGTCGGAGTTCAGGCTGGTTTCGCGATGCGAAATGCCATCGAAACTTAAAAGAATTGGTGATTCGCCGTCCATGGTTTCAATATGTACGGGTTTTTGCCAGATTTTATGCAGGTTTTCGAGTGCAATCTGGGCATAATCCATGCGAAGACCAAGACTACCAATGGTTTTATGCTGCAAATACAATTCACTCAGGTTCAGGTAATTTCCATCAATCACATGAATGACAGGCTGGCCAAAATTTGTCAGCGAAAAGAGCAGCCGCTTCTTGATCATCGGGAATTCGCGGCTTTCCACTTCATAAGTGGCTGTATCTTCATTCAGGCCGAAGCTGAAAAGTTTGTGTCGATGGCAGAATTCAGGGGTCAGGAACTCATCAATCAATGTAATGTCGTTATGAATACGACGTGTTTCAAATAGCTTTTTCTGCCCAAGGCCGGTGTTCAGATTCCATTTCGCATGTTTGTCGCGGTCGTCGCATTCTTCCCATTCTTTACCGAACTGGCCGAGGTTCCATCGCATTTCAATATCACGCAATAATTCAATGCCAAGTTTATAGGGGTTAAGCTGCCCATCAGGGCTGGCCATGGCACCGCTGTGCCTGTCGGCATAATCGATAATTTCAGAAGAATCAAGGCAGTGGCGTGTCATGATGGTGGAATGCCAATAGCTGGCCCAGCCTTCATTGATGATCTTTGTCTGACCCTGAGGCGCAAAATAACAGGCCTCTTCACGGATGATTTCAAGAATGTCGTGCTGCCACCCTTTCAGTGGAGCATGGTCAAGCAGAAATTGCAGAATATCTCGCTGCGGCTCTTCCGGAAATTGTATTGGCTTGTTATTTTGCATTTGCTGATATTGTATTTCGTTTTTGATAACATCCGGCGGATTCACAAAAGATTCAAGATGAGGTTTTGATGGAAATCGGCCGATAGAATTCAATTCCATTTCAGATTTGTCGGATTTAAAAACATTTTTTTTGTGACTTTTGATTCTTGGATGAATGTCAATCAGATTTTCGAGCGAAAGGCAGCAGTCAATAAAAATTTCAACTGTGTTTTCACCTTCTTGATCGATTATCGAACGAACCTGGCTGGCGTTTTTGGCCATCTGGTCAATCATATTTCTGTTGGTATGGGCGAAGTATGAATTGTTTTTAAAAAAATCGTTGTGGGCATAGACATGAGCCATGACCAGCTTTTGGTCAACAATGGGATTTGATCT
>JBJTRR010000414.1:0-8514 GCA_046076185.1 bacterium
GCTCGCCGGGAATCAGATGCAGTTTGTCAGGCGTAATACCGACTTTCTGGAAGATCTTCTTGTTCAGGAAGTTCCGGAACGAGGCCGGATGATCGGCCGCCAGGCCGAGATATTCATCCATATGAAAGCCCCGCACCCTCGACCAGTCGAGCGATGAATCAGCCACCAGGGCATCCAGCATTTCGTTCTGGCTGGGGGCGGCGGCGAAGATCATTCGCGTTTCGGCAACCGTGGCTGCATGGGCCTTCATGGCATCGGCCACGAATCGGGCAGCGGCCCGGCCCATGGTGGGCCGATCAGGGTAAACCTCAACCGTGAGCGACTCAAACTTCCTGCTGATCAGTGGTTCCACAAAAAAATCTCCAGCGGGACACTTCCAGAACTATCGGGAATGGCAGTTAATTCCCGATATGTTAAAATGATAGAAACTGGCAGCGGAGAATGCCAGAAGCTTCTTTCGCGGCAAGGCACTTCGCAGGCCTGCAACGCGGTCGGGTCTATTCTGACTCAGCCACTAAAAAACTTGCCCTGCCACGGCCTGAATGCTGTCAAACACAAACCAGGAGCCCCCGGCCTTGGAAAACGAACGAGTGCCAAGCAGGATCCCCCAAGCCGGCGACACAACACGCAAGGCCGCCGACACCTCATGGCTCGGCTGGCTCAAGTCGCGTGTGACCGGCAAAAAACCGCCCGGCTCTGGCGGTGAAGTTGCATTTCAGCCACGCTTTACGAATGTCTGGATCAACCGCGAGGCCGGCAGCGGCTCTGATATCATCGCCAGGCAGGTTGCCGCCAGGCTCAACTGGGCCGTTTACAACGAAGAATTTATTGAGATCATTGCCCGGCGCATGAAGATCTCGCCCGAGATGGTGCGCACGCTTGACGAACTTGCCCCCGGCATGATTCAGGACTGGCTGCTGCCCCTGCGTGAACAGCACTATGCCCCCCAGGAAAATTATTTTGAACACCTGGATCACCTGATTCAGGAAATCGGCCGGCTGGGCGATGCCGTTATCGTTGGCCGGGGTGCTGGCTTTCTTCTGCCTGAAGAAAACACGCTTCGTGTGCGGCTGGTCGCCCCACTGCCCAATCGTGCCGGCCGGCTGGCTGATCGCATGGGTGTCACGCCCCGCACGGCCAAACGCGCAGCTCGCGACCTCGACCGCCGCCGCAAGCAATTTGACTGGGCACTTTATCGCAAAGATTCTGACGACCCGCACCACTACCACATGACACTTGACACCACCACTCTGGGCATTGCCCTTTGTGTTGATGTGATCACTCTGGCTGTTGTGCGAGGCATACCGGCCGGGCAGTCGTCAGCCAACAGGGTCGTGAATATCGACCCCCGCCCCTCCGGCTCTCAGGAAATTACGATTATCGCCGACCCGGCGTCGAAGTAATCGTCAGCGTTGTCCACGGCGAAAAGGCGCTGGTCTCGCCGCCTGGTGTCACGCCCCGGGCTGTCAGCGTGTAAACGCCAGGGTTCAGCACGGTCAACGCCCTCGCCTGGAATGCCCCATTAGCCTGGGCAATGCCGCGGGCAATAATATTGCCATTTGAAACATCAAGCACTTCAACAGCTATGTTCGGCGTGTATCGGCCCATAAAGGTCGGCCGACGGCTGGCCGTTACCGGGTCACCATTCGGGTTCTGGTTCTGTGCCCTGGCCAACTGTGGCGCAGCAGGCGTCGGTATCGACCAGCCAACTGTCGTCGAAGCAAAATACATGTAAATATAATTATTGGTCACGGCATAGGAAGGCTGGGTTGATGTCTGAATGGCAGCCTGTGTCACCTGTGTCATGTCGTTCTGCAGGGCCGTGACGAGTGTCGGGTTCGCTCCGGCCGAAAGCAGCAGTTCACCATAAATCTTGTTGATCGCTCCTGCCGACTGCGCACTGACACCCTGGTAGGGCACCATCGCCTTCACAATCTGGTTCATCTGCTGCCGCAGGTCAGCCGCCGTTTTTGTGGGCAGCGTGCCCAGCAGTTGTGTCAGGTGGGCCTGAATCGAGAGTGTCACTTCTTTGGGAATAATCTGCGTCGGGTCAATTTCATAAAACGATGCCGGCACCCGCTGAATCCGGGTGTCTCGCCGAATTTGCCACGGGTTACTTGTGCTGCCGGCCCCCGGTATGGTCTGCCCCATGGCCTGTTGCGACCTTACCCCCGGCAGCCCGCCCTGAAGCTGCGATGTGGCCATGACCACCCGCTCTTCCAGAACCGCTTCGGGCGAGAGACCTTCGGGAATAAACCGTCGCGATTTTCGTTCCATCGTCTTGGCCCAACTGGTTTTACCGCAGGCTTCCGAAGCCTTCCCTGACCATTCACTGAACTACCCGCTGGTTGTGATAATAGCACCAAGGCCACTTTTGACCAGCCCAGATTCGCCATTGCCCAAGGCTTTTTAATTCACGTTCGTTGAGCAATACGACGAGTTTCGGAAGAACTTGAAAAAGGGGTCTGGCTCGCGGAATCGCAGCGAGAGTGCCTGCCCCCCTTTTTTCCGCGAAACGAGAATGAAACGGCCCTGAGCCAGCACCAATTGCTTCAGGCTGACGCCCATTTGCGAACCATCTGCCGGCAACCGCATCAAAACCACATTGCCTGATGGTCAGACGGGTGTTAAACTTTTTAAGTATCCCCATTTTCCTGCCCTGATTGGCTGCATGAATGTCCCTTAGCCCAATCGCCAGCACTGATCATTGTGGCCAGCCCGGCCACATTCGCCTGCCACGCCGGCAATTTCTCCAGATCGGCGGCCTTGGCCTGCTTGGCATTTCCATGGCTGACATGATTCGGCTTCAGGCCGAGGCTGCACCCCTTGCCGGCCACCGGGCCACGGCCAAATCCGTTGTATTTATTTTTCAGTCGGGCGGGCCTTCGCAGCACGAAACTTTCGACCCCAAGCCTGATGCACCCGATAAAATCCGCGGCGAATACGGTGTCATTCCGACTCGCACGCCCGGCAGCCTTTTCTGCGAATATCTGCCCCGGCTTGCCTCTCGAAGCGACCGGTTCTCCATCGTTCGCACCATGCACCACATTGCTCCACGAGAATTCCGCAACGAACACAACAGTTGCATGTATTTGCTGCACACCGGCACCACCGCCGTGCCGCCTGGCGATACCAATGCCTCAATCGCGACCCCACGCCCTGGCCGGCTAAGCTGGCCATCCATCGGCTCGATGATCAGCTATGCCACCGGTCGCCAGCAGACTTCTCTTCCTGATGTTGTCGAACTGCCACGCGGCAACCTCATGAGCTATCCCGGCCGCGAACCAGGCCTGGTCGGCCCATCTTACGACCGCCTTGGCGTTGATCTCGCGCCAGTCTGCCATTCCAAAGACCCTGCCGGCTCGTGCCCCAACTGCTTCAGCCACGATGACCCGAACGACCCCAAACGCGCCCCCGGCCCCGGGCCCAACGCCTGGTGGGATAACTCAAGCTGCCGCAACCCCACCTTTCATCTGCCTGATTTCGGCATCGATCAATCGCTCAGCCTGTCCACCGTCTCGGGCCGCACGAATCTTATCGCCCAAATGGATCAATTCCGCAGGCAGTATGAATCGGCGGCAAAAACCGAAAAACTCCTCGCCTGGGACGCGCACCGGCATCAGGCCATGCAGTTTTTATCAGGCTCGGGCTCAGGCCGGAACAACCCCTTCGACCTCTCTGCCGAATCGCCCCGGACTCTTGATCTTTACGGCCGCGAGGAATGGGGCCAGGGCTTTCTGGTGGCCCGGTGTCTGGTTGAAGCCGGCGTTCGCATGGTGCAGGTGAACCTGCGCGGCTGGGACACTCATCAAAATGCTTTTCGCGACCTGAAAGCCCATTTGCTGCCATCCATCGACCACTGCCTGAGCGGTTTTCTCGACGATCTGCAAAGCCGCGGCCTGCTTGATGAAACCCTGGTGGTGATGTGCGGCGAAATGGGCCGGACACCCATCATCTCGCCTATTTCAGCCGGTGGCAAAAACGCTTCAGGCGAGGTCTTCACGGCTGGCCGGCACCATTGGGGCGATGTCTTCCCCTGCTTTTTCGCGGGCGGCGGAATTCAGCCCGGGCGAATCATTGGCCAGACCGATCCCTCAGGCGGCAGGCCGGTTTCTCAGGCCTATACGCCGGAAGATCTGGCGGCCACCATCTTTCACTGCCTGGGCATCGGCCCCGACCGCGAATTTCACGATCCCGAAGGCCGCCCTTACCGCATCTATCGCGGCGAACCCATCCGGGAACTGCTGGCCTGACATTTTATCGTTTTTAAAAAGCCGAAATGTCGTCTGGACAGATTTTCAACACAAGTTATTTTTAATGTCATTTCCGACATCAAATGGCAAGGAAGCCAGGAGCAATTCCAATGAACGGTCAGGACGATCGCAATTCCCGCAAATTTCAGCCGGAAATCAATGAAACCCTTGAGCGGCGAGACGTTCCCGCCAGCCTTACCGACTTCAACCCCGTTAGTTTTATTACGTCAAAAATCATAACCGCAGCCAAAGGCCAAAACGCACCTGCCGCCCGGCCTGTTGACTGGACGAGTGTCGAAGGCTGGTCATGGCTCAAGGGCACATGGAAGTCGAAAACATCAATCGACGTCTTCGGCGCCATCGCCGCCAGCCTTGGCGACAAAAATTCGCGGATGCCTTCCATCCCGAGCATCGACACTTGGAATGTCGTTAATAACAAATATGTTGGCAAGTCGGCGCTTGCTGCCGCACAAAGCACCGAAATGCCAGTCGATGGCCTGATCATCACCCCTGGGGCCACGCCCACCTTTACCATGACATCAGCCGATGGCTCGGAACCGGTCGAGCTGAAAATGGTCAGCTCAACCAAAAATTCCATCACCTTCGCCGGCTCAAGCCAGATCACCGGCACGGGCACTTCGGCCACCGACAACACCGCTCAGGCCAACCCGGTGCAAGTCACTGTCACCCGTCGCAGCGCGAACACTCTGCGAGTGACCGCCGAAATCAAGATGGACACCACCTGGGTGCGGCTTTTCAGCTATACTGCGACCAAAGTCAACGGTAAAGTCTGATCATCTATTCAACATATATTCATGCAAAAACGCCGGGCGAATTGAACTCGCCCTGCGTTAATTCTTGATTGAAAAGGCCCCTACCAAACAATTATGATCTCAAACCCATCGATTATTTCACATTAAAATCACGGCCGGTAAAACTCCATAAATTTATTACTCATTTTATATTACAACAGTAATTTTACATGGCTTGCGTCATAGAACCATGGTTTTCTTGACTTTTTCGGTTTCCGCAGAACGAGATTGAGGAAACACCTCATGAATTAATTCCTCGCCTTGATCAAAACTCGACTTTTAATTACTTTTGACTTGTTACAGATAGGCATAGGATTGAAAAAGGAGATTGTCATGAACAAACCGGGGCATCGCATTTCACGCAGGTTTCAGCCAGCGATCAACGATGCACTTGAATCACGCGAAGTTCCGGCCGGCCTTGCCACCTTTAATCCAGTTGCTTTTCTCAATTCAAGAATTTTACCAGTCCAGAAATCACGGCAGGCAAGCCCTGCCGACTGGAACAGTGTGCAAGGCTGGTCGTGGCTCGCCGGCACTTGGAACCTGAAAATTTCAAGCGGTGTTTTCAATGCCTTCGCCTCTGCCCTTGACAAATCAATGAGTTCTCTGCCATTTCCGATTCAATCATTTGCCAGATTTGATCAGCAAGACGGAAAATATTTCGGAAAACCTGCCGTTGAAAGCACATTAAACCCGGGAAATGCGATAGATGGCTTGATCATCACCCCCGGCCAGTCACCAACGCTGACCTTCTCTTCAGCCGATGGTTCCCCACCTCTAGAATTGAAAATGACGAAAAGCTCAAAGAACTCAATCACATTTCAGGGTTCTGAAAAAATGATCGTCTCTGTGACTGACTTCGATGGCAAAACAACAGTCATTGACGAAGGAAAGACTATACCTATTCAGGCCACAATCAGACGCAATAACCTTGATCATTTTCGGCTGACCTATGAAATGAAATCCACTTCAAGATGGATGCGCATCTACAGCTTCTCTGCCACCAGGGCACAGGAAAAAGTCTGATCATCCATTCAACATATATTCATGCAAAAACGCCGGGCGAATTGAACTCGCCCGGCGTTTCATTTAATTAGATTCGGAAGAAATCAATAGCTGTCGGCACTGATCACTTCGCCACCCTTCATGGTGCCAAGGGCCAGCCATGTTGCAGCGTTCACTGAATCTTTGATGAACCGCACCGAGCCATCACAAAAGACGGCATTCACTCCGCCCGGGTGATTACTTCGTGCCGCCAGATGGGTGCATGAAAAAGCGGAATTGGCACAGTCATAAGCCTTCATATTCGGCGTCATTGTGTGCGAATAGGTTGAAGTCGCAGGCAGATTACGATAATACTGCTGGCCACGATATCGTAGCCGCGTGCCTGAAAATGTGCGGCAGGCCGGCACATACTGGCTGGTTGAATAGCCCGAGGCCAGGGCATTGATATTCATCAGGCTTTCCACAGGAATTTCAGCGGCCAGGTTCTGCACGGAATTGGCCCTGATCGTCTCGGAAAACATCGTCGTGTTGCTGGTGCCGTCGGTAATCGCACCAATCGTCGCCGCACTCATCACCTTCTGATAATTCGGGTTATTGGCACCGTTGAGTTGGGCTGGGGCAGCCATGTCAAGCGTCACGCAAAAAACACCGGCGATCTGGCCATTGACTTCCTGCGCGGCATTGGCCGAGCCAAGTTCCGGGCAACTCGTGCCGCCAATCGAACCGAAATAATTGGTGTAACCCGTGAACCCGGCCAGCTTCTCAAGACTTGGGTCGGACGGGCAGACAAAAGCCGAGACAATCTGCGAACCTGCCGTATAGTTCACGTCATTCGTTCGATTATTGTAAATCCCGTTCAGGTTGAACTGAAAATTAAAAGTGCTGTAAAGACTTGAGCCTTCCAAATAGCCCAAAATCTGGACAATCGGCGTCGCACGCGGATACTGCGGCACGGCAATCGTCGGCGTCGGCCCATAGCCTGGCGGAAAAGTACCATTTGTTGATTCAAAATTGTGTGAAGCCAGCCCAATCTGCTTCAGGTTATTCACGCACTGGGCACGCCGGGCTGCGGCCCGGGCCGACTGCACGGCAGGCAGTAGCAGAGAGATCAGCACGGCAATGATGGCAATAACAACAAGCAGCTCAATGAGGGTAAAAGCTGTTTTACGTCTGGGCATGAACATGAAGCGTGTCCCCGGAGGAATGATGCACGAAATGGGAGAGATATGTCCGGTCTGAATTATTTTACAAAATCCCTTCGGAATTTCGTAGATAACATTTCATGAACCACCTCGCGATGGAGAAACAAATAATCAAAACAGCCCGGCCAATCTCTTAGCCAGACTGTTTTTATGTCAGTCAACTGATTACGCTGGGTTAAACCAGCTTGCTGCCGATGAAGTAGAACAATCCCGAAAGGCTCACGCAGGCCGGCAATGTCAGCAGCCAGGCCAGCAAAA
Organism: bacterium; assembly: GCA_046076185.1. Classification (GTDB taxonomy): domain Bacteria; phylum Planctomycetota; class Planctomycetia; order Isosphaerales; family Isosphaeraceae; genus QWQI01. Next base: position 7,531 of record JBJTRR010000414.1, read on the forward strand.
TCTTCTTGAGCGTGGCAGCCTGCACGCCTGACCGGTTGGCCACCATGGTGCCCGCCACGCCTGAGGACAATACCTGCGTTGTGCTCACGGGCAAGTGCAGAAGGTCAGCCACGCCAATCGTCACCGCGGCGACCATCTCGGCCGAGGCACCCTGGGCATATGTCAAATGGCTTTTGCCAATTTTCTCGGCAATGGTCACCACAATCCGCTGATAACCAATCGTCGTGCCCACACCCAGTGCCAAAGCCACGCCCAGAATCACCCAGAATGGCACATATTCCAGGGCATGCGTAAATTCTTCGACCGGGCCGGCCAGCTTCTTTGAAAGTTCGCTTGAAAACTTTGCTTTCTTGATGGCACCCTGGGCATGAAACAGCGATTGACGCAGCTTCCATCGATCGCCAATGGGAATATCCGAGAAATTCGACTTGCCCTGAAGCGTGTCGCGAACATATTTCAGCTCGCCTTCCAGCTTGTTATTCGCTTTCAATTGATCTTCAGGAATATTCTCAAGTGCAAATTCAGCAGCACCATGCACATTAATCGCCAGGCCCGGGTGGTTCAGATCCAAGGCATAATAACCAGGCATAAACCCGATCAGCACCAGCAGAATCAGCCCCATGCCCTTCTGGCCGTCATTCGACCCGTGGGCGAAACTCACCGCACCGCATGTCGAAACCAAAACGCCCCTGATCCACCTCGGCGGAGGTTCTTTGCCCACAGGCGGCTCGTAAAGTTTCGGGTCACGCACAATTTTTCGCATCGCCAAAAGCAAAAATGCAGCGGCACAAAAGCCAAACATCGGCGAAAGCAGCAGCGAGAGCCCGATATCCGTCGCCTTGGCCCAGTTCACCCCGCTCAGGTCGTTCTTCGTCATCAGGCCATTGGCCAGGCCCACGCCCAAAATCGAACCAATCAGCGTGTGCGAACTGCTCACCGGAATGCCCATCGCCCATGTGCCCAGGTTCCAGATCACCCCGGCCA
>JBJTRR010000415.1:0-6354 GCA_046076185.1 bacterium
ATAATGCAATGGAAAATGCACTCCAGAGCGAAGCACCGAACACGCCCAGGCACAGCAGCGGCAGCACACCGGCCGAGGGCACAAATGTTTCAAGAAAGAGCAGCAGAATGGCAGCGACCAGAAGAATGGTCGGCCAGAGATAGATACTCAAGATGCAAAAAGATCCTCGTTAAATTCAAAGGGTTTAGGCGAATGATGGCTGGGCCGATCGTCCGGCAGGCGGGTTTCACGCACAATTACGCGAAGGCCACGGGTGGAGACAACTTCAATCGATTGATTGGCGTCGATCGAGCCAATCTGTGCCGTTGCATCGACAATCTGCTCACCAAACCGGGCCTTGCCTGTGGGCCTGAGTGATGTTGTCGTCAGCCCGATCTGGCCAATCAGGTGGCTCAGGTTCAGCTCGGAATCGCCGGCGATGATCGTTTCCGGCCCCTGATCGCTCTCGGCCGCCTGTCCAGGGCGCAGCACAAGACCCCGCAAAAGCGGAACGCGGTGCATGTTGCGGCCGATCCAGATGATTCCGGCAATGCCCATCATCATTGCCACCATAAGCTGCACAAGTGTGCCGCTCATCTCTTTATATTCATTGGCCCCGCTGGGCCAGATAAAGGTGTGGCTGGCCAGCACGATTGAGCAGACCGTCAAAATTACGCCTGCCAGGCCAAAAACGCCAAACCCCGGAAAAACGAAAAGCTCAATCGCCAGGCAGATCAGCCCGACCGCAAAAAGCATGATTTCAAGCTGGTCGGCCGTGCCGCTCAGGTAATGGCTCCAGAAAAAGAGCAAAAAGCAGACGGCCGAGCCAATCGCCGGCAGGCCAATGCCCGGCAGTTTGAATTCAAGCACAAGCAGAAACAGCCCCATGGTGAGAATAAACCCGGTCATGACCCGGTTATTCAGCACCGCCACCAGATAATCAACCCACGATGGGCCAATCACCGTAATCTTCGCCGGGTCAAGCCCCAAGCGTGCCTTCAGGCCATCGGCTGATTCTTCGACATTCGTCAGACCATAAGCCACGGCCGCAGGCGAATCGAGAATCCAGTTGGTGTTAGCCTCTTTGGCCACTCGCCTTTTCTGGAACCGTTTCGGCTCGGCGGCCAAGTCTTTCTCCTCAACACACACCACACCGCCTGAATTCATATCCTGCGCTTCAAGCACAATGGCTGAAGGATCAAAAAGCCCCTTGGCCAGCCCGGCCGCATAGCCCTTTGAGCGGGCTAGTTCCACGGCCCTGTTGCGTGCTGTGTTGATAATTTCAGGCGTGGGCGGCTTGGGCTTTGATTTGCCGTCCGGCAGGCTCTGCAGGTAAACATCGCCCAGCCTGGCCGTGGGGCTCATCAGAATCTGGTCGCACGCCATCAGCGGCATCAGCACGGCCCCTTCCGCCTTGCCGGTAATATAGGCCACCTTCTGCACGCCCGTCATTTTGGCAAGCTGGTCGGCCAGGTCGGTCGCCACAATCAGGCTGTCGCCCCGCACGTCCATCTCGAAAATAACCAGCTTTGTGTCGGTTGCCTGGGCCAGGGCCAACTTGCGGCGGATATATCCCAGCTTGAAGGCGTCAAGCCGCCCCTCAAGCTTTATCCACATCGCCTTGTTGGCAGTGCCCGCCAATGGCCCGGCTCGCAGGGCGGCATCAGGCAGGCGATAAACTTCCAGAATTTCGTTTCGCTTATCAACCGAAAGCCTTGAAAGCACGCCCCTGGCCCGCGTGGCGTCGAGCACTCGCTTGCCACCCGCAGGCCAGGCAGGCTGCTGATGGGCCACCGCACGGGTCTTGCTGAATTCGGCCAGGCGATCTTTCAGCACCATATATCGCTGGTTATCGGCTGCGGTCAGTTCCAGAAGCTCGGCCTTGTCGTCAACCAGCCCCTCGTAAAGGTCGGGCGACCGGCCCAGGCTGGCGGCCAGTTCGGCCACAAATCCTCGCACAGTGCGTGTGGTCAGGGCATCAGTGCCAGAGGGAATGACGGGCCCAATCGTCGCCCCGTTCTGAAAAATCACCTCCTGGCAGGCCAAGGGGGCCAGGGCGGCATAGCCTGTGAGCGGTTCGGGCACATAGCCCACCACAAGCCTGGCCCCGGCCAGATTTCGCGAAAGCATCTGGCAAAGCTCAAGCACAGCACCAAATCGGCTGGCCGGCTGATCGGCTGACGACCGGCTGCGAAATTCAAAAACCAGGACAGGTGCCTTGCCTTCTTCAAGTGCCTTGCGAATCGTCGCCTGGGCCGCCGTTTCCAGGGCTTTCACTGCCTGTTCGGTGATCGGCTCATCAACCGTGAAGAACTGCCCCGGCGTCTTTTCAGCGGCCTTGGTTTTGGCGGCATCAGCCGGCGGTGCGTTGTTGTTGCGGTTGTCCAGCCCGGCAGCAGGGCCAACCAGCCAAGTGGAAAGTGCCATGACGGAAGCAAAGAGTCGCAAGAATTTCCGCAGGCTGCACATGAATTGTCTCTTGGCGAAATTGCCCCTGAACCGGCCCTCACCGCGATTCTGTTTGTCTAATTATAGTCGGCACCATGGCAAGATTCAAAGTTACGGCAGGCAGGCTGCCCGGCCTTCAGCCACTTGAAAGCCGCCACGCCAAAGCAGTCAGGGTTTATCGGTGGGCTTTGGGGCAACTTTTGCCGTTGCCTTGAAAAACTTTACGATCGCCTCTGACGAGGCCGGCAGGTAATTATGCTTGCCGGGGTGAATCAGGGTGACGACATTCCGGCCATCAGGCGATTCATAAACCGTGGCGTTTTTCACATCCTGCCAACGCTTACCCTCGGCCACGGTGGCATTAATCTCTTTAACGAGGCTGATCATTTGCCGCTGCCACTCTATTTTCACCAGAGGGTCGGCCTCGCCGGCAATATGGATCATCGGTTTCGGCGTTAATTTCGGCAAAAGCTTCAGGCCAATTGCAGCCGAAGGCCCCATGGCCGCAAATTCTTTGCCTCGCTCAGCCCAGAGCAGGTAAGTAAATCCGCCGCCATTGGAATGCCCGGTGCTGTAAATACGATTGTCATCAACCTTGTATTCCTTCCTGAGCCAGGCCAGCATGGCATCAAAAAAGTTCAGGTCGCGGCCTCCGTATGCGTCGGCATACGACTGCCAACCGGTGCGAAGGCCTTCAGGGTCAGTCAGCAGGCCGGGCGTTTTCACGCCTTGCGGGTAAACCACAATCGCTTCTGGCCAATGCTGATGAAATCGAAAACTTTTGCCGGCATTGGTGCTATTGCCGCCGTGCCCGTGAAACGCAAAAACCACTGGCGCAGTTTCCGCTTTTGCTGTTTCGGGAATGTGGATCAGTGCCTCTCGCTCAAGATCGCCCACTTTCCAGGTCTGCTTTTTCAGTTCCTGGGCTTGTGCCGTGATTGAAATCAGCAGGAAAACAGCAGAAAAACAGAGGAATTGTCGTCGCATGCCGGTGGCCTCAACTGAGATTTTTCATAATGGCACTCAGATTGTATCACGACCATTTTCACAAATCATTCATTGCTTGTTTACGTTTTTGATCCCGATTGCGTAGAATAATACCAGGAGCACATCTGAGACATTAACCAACTGGTTCAAATCTGACACGGCAGGATTTTTGTCAGACCAGTCATCAGCCTCGCACTGATTTTGTGCGAATCTCCGGGGGGGTTATCACTTGCCCAGCCAGGCTGAAACCGCACTTGGCACCACATCCAGCGGGCCGCCTTCCAAACGCGACCCGATTGTGGCCATTGAGCGTTCACTGGTCGCCCGTGGCATGGCCACCACTGAAGACCTGGCCAAGGCCCGGCTCACCATCGCCGCCGGCAATTCCAGCTTCGGCGGCCCGGGGGCATCGCGGGCCGGTTCGGCTTTCCTCTCAGCCCTGGTTTCGCAGGGCATCATCACATCGGCCCAGTCTGAACGTGTCAGCAGGGAACTGCTGACGGAAGCCCCCAAAAAGGTGGAAATCCCGGGCTTTCAGATCATTGAAAAAGTCGGCCGGGGCTGCATGGGCGTGGTTTATAAAGCCCGGCAGACAAGCGTTGACCGCATCGTCGCCGTCAAGATTTTGCTTCCCTCGCTGGCCAAGAACCCCTCCTATGTTCAGCGGTTTGTGCGTGAGGCCAAAATGGCCGCAGCACTGTCGCACCCGAATCTCGTCAGCGTGATCGACGCCGGTGCCTCAAACGGGCTCTATTACTTCGTCATGGAATATGTCGAAGGCAAATCAGTCGGCGAGCGTCTGCACGAGCTCGGCAAATTTTCCGAAAAAGAAGCCCTCGGCGTCGCCCTTGATGTGGCCAGTGCCCTGCTCCATGCCAACGAAAAAGGCCTGATTCATCGCGATGTGAAGCCCGATAACATCATGATGCACCGCGACCGCGTAAAGCTGGCTGATATGGGTCTGGCCCGCCCCACCACAGACGAACGCTGGGCCATGGCCGAGGCAGGGCTGGCTGTGGGCACGCCCTATTACATCAGCCCCGAACAGGCCCGCGGCGAAGTGCAGATCGACATTCGTACCGACCTTTACAGCCTGGGCGCCACGCTTTATCACATGGTCACCGGCCGGCCACCTTTTGAAGGCGAAACCTCGGCGGAAGTCACCCGCCAGCATGCCGACAATTCTCTCACTGCACCACCTCCTGATCACCTCAACGACAAGCTCTCAAGCGGCTTCGGCGTCGTGGTTGAAACACTTCTGGCGAAAGACCGGCGAACCCGATACCAGCAGCCAAAAGACCTGATCCACGACCTGAAGAATCTGATCAATGGCCAGCCGCCGGATATTGCCCAGCAGTCGGTCAGCGAATTTGGCCGCCTGCGTGAAGGCAAATCGATCGAAAACGACACGAATATCATCCTTGATCTTCAGCTAGAGCTTGAGCAACGCGAAGACAAAATTCGCAGGCTCACTCAGTGGAATGCCACACTGGCCATCGGCTCGGGCATTGCGGCCATTCTCGCTGCAGTCGGTTTTTTACGTTAAAAAAGCCGCCCCGAAGAGCGGCCTCTTAATTTTTCTTGAATCTGACCAGTTGTCAAAGGGCAATCACGGGCCCGCCACCGTCATCCTGCTTCTCGTTCAGTGTCAGGCTGCCACGGGGTTTCACACCGTCTGTAAGCAATTCAACCGTCTTAAGATCAAGATCAGCCACGGAATAAATCACATCACCAATCCGGGCCGAGCGCAGCAGCGACGAATCCTGCTCAATCGTGCCGATATTGGTGATCGATCCGGCTGTGTCAATCTTCAGCAGAACCAGATCTGACTGATACTTCGGCGGAATCCAGTCGCCATTCGGGCCATACGAAGGGTCAGCCTGAACATAGCCCTGAACCGGCAGGGCAATCAGGCCATACTCAGGGAAGTAACCCAGGGCATGATGATCCCACTCAGCGTCAGACCAGCTCCAGCCATTTGATGGCTGAGTCAGCTTGTAACTGGCCAGCTCTTTCGGGCTGGTGTCATCGCGAACATCAAACAGAGAAACCTTCAGGCCGGTTGTTCGCCCTGTCGCGGGGTCGGCATCGCGGCCAATCCCCAGAATATATCCCTCGCCAAACGGCTGAAGATAACGCGAGAAACCGGGTATTTTCAGTTCGCCCACAACTTTCGGGTCTGTCGGGTTCGAAAGATCAATCGTAAACAGTGGGTCAACCTGCTTGAATGTCACCAGATAGGCTTTATCGCCCATGAACCGCACCGACTGAATCGTCTCGCCCGGGGCCAGGCCCGTCAGCGATCCAACCGTATCAAGGGCGTCTCCCTTTGTCGTTAGCACATAAACAGCATTTTGCGAGCCGTTTTCTGTCCACTGGGTCGTGGCAACACGCAGATATTCGCCGCTGGCATCAGCCGAGAACTGGTTCAGCAGGTAGCCATCGAACGAGCCTGTGGCAATCAGCTTCGGATCGGTGCCGCTGATATCAAATCGCTGAACCCCCGTGCGTGAACCGCCGGACAGGTCGTCCCAGCGCGGGCTGAAGACATACAAATCTTTGCTATTCATATAGATGGACGACGAATAGCCGCCCATGATTGACGTTGCCCCGATAACGGCCGGTGCCTCAGCCCGGGTGTCAACCAGCACGACCGACATCAGGTTCGCTTCCATGCCCGTGACGGGGCAGTAGATCGAATCCGGCTGGCTGATCAGCCCGGAAACCGCGTATTTCGTGCCATTGTTCACACCCGTCGTGGTGTAAGAAGGCAGCAGCTTTTCAAGCGGAGTATTGCGAACGAGTTTTTCAAGCGAGGTATTGCTCACGGCCGGTGCAGCCATTTTGCCCACGGCCGACAGGGCAAATGCAATTCCACCGCCGGAACTACCCCAATAACCTGCCAGAAGATCGTTCTGAACGATCAGGGCCAGCTTGCCG
>JBJTRR010000416.1:0-7598 GCA_046076185.1 bacterium
TTTTCAAGGGCTGCACCCTCGGCATCGGCCAGCCGATGGTCAGCTTCTTCAATGAGTTGATCAAGCGGCCTGAATGTGCTAGCCGCCCTGGCTAATCCGGTTGCGGCAAGCACATTCAGGCCGCTTGATCAACTCATTGAAGAAGCTGACCATCGGCTGGCCGATGCCGAGGGTGCAGCCCTTGAAAAGCTGGTGGGCCAACTTTACGAAGAGCGAAGCCGCAAGGGTATCGGCGATTTTCCCCTCACCCGGCGAATTCAGGGCTATTGGGACAAAGCCGACACGGAAATCGACCTGGTGGCCATTAACGATTCAACCGAAACCATTCGCTTCGGTTCCTGCAAGCGTTCGCCTGATAAACTCATCTCCGACATCAATCACTTCCAGAAACATGTCGATCGCTTCCTTCAGACCATGCCGAAATATAAAGCCTGGAAAATCGAGCTTGCCGGCATATCCGTCGAACTCGACACCAGCCAAAGGGCCCTTTTGGCCAGGCACGGAATCATGGCACAGGATCTGACTGACCTGACGGCCGGGCTAATGCGCTAACCCAATGGCTTCACAACTGTTAAGACCAATCAATAATGGCCCGGACATGATCCGTTTTCTTCAAGGAATGAATTGCTAATACCCCTGCAAAACTTCGAACAGGGCTGGAATTCATTCCTGATTTATGGTATAAGGTTCCATTCGGCATTGACTTTCACTTGAAAGTCCGATACTCACACGAGGCTGGGCATGGCCAAGGATATGGTTGAACAATTCACAAGCGACGTCCGTACCCTTCTGGATCGCAATCCCTTCGATCAGAACACGATAGCTGATCTTCGCGAAGCGCTGACGAGAGATCCGTCGCGCTACAGCACCCTGAGAGATGCCACCGGGTCAATCAGGGATCGCCACAAGGACAAAATGACGGAAGACGTGCTTTCACGTCTGGGCGTGGCCTACACGCTTATGGGGCAGCACAGCCACGCGCTGGAATGCCTGAACCAGATCAAGGGCAGCACGAACGGCCTGGTGCATTACTTCCGCGGCATTGCCCTGGAAAACCAGCAGAAATGGGCCGACGCGATTGACGCCTTCACCAAGTCGGCCAAAGCCAATTACGACGTCAGGAATTCTCGCCTGCACCATGCCGGCTGCCTCCGCCGATCGGGCAAGCCTGATCAGGCCAAGGCCATTCTTGACGAAATGACCGGCCTTGAAACCGCCGAATATTTCTATCAGATCGGCAGCCTGCTGTCCGCCGGCGGCGACCTGAAAGCTGCCGCTGTTGAGCTTGAAAAGTCAGTTCAGCTTGATCGCTACCACACCGGTGCGCTTTTTGAACTGGCCTACATCAATGACCTTTTCGGCAACGACGACAAAGCGATGGAATACTATCGCCTTTGCACCCAGCGTCCACCGATCCCGGTCTCGGCCCTGGTCAACCTCGGCCTCATGTACGAAGACGAAAAGAACTTCCGCGAGGCTGAAAAGTGCTATCGCCAGGTGCTTTCCGTTGTGCCGGGCCACCAGCGGGCCAAGCTCTTCCTGCGCGACTGCATGGCCAGCCTGAGCGAAGTGATCGACGACGGTGCCGAACGCGACATCGCCGCCACCATCAACGTCTTCGGCACGCCCGTGACTGACTTCGAACTCTCCGTTCGCAGCCGTAACTGCTTGCGCAAGATGAACATCCGCACGCTGGGCGACCTCACCCGCATCACAGAACTGGCGCTTCTCTCCTCAAAGAATTTCGGCGAAACCTCGCTGAATGAAATCAAGGAGATGATGACATCCAAGAAGCTGCGGCTGGGCATGGCCCTGGAATCGCCCAAAAACCCGGGCGAGCGTCAGCCCGAACCGATGGAAGAACTCTCTCCCGAAGAGAAAGCCATTCTCTCGCAGCCGCTTTCCGTGCTGAATCTATCGGTGCGTGCCAAGAAGTGTATGACCAAGCTGAACATCAACACGGTTGGCGAACTGACCGTGCTGACAGGCGACAAACTCATGGAATGCAAGAATTTCGGTGTAACCTCGCTGAACGAGGTACGCGAAAAACTTACGGCCATGAACCTGAAACTGCGTAACGACTGATCGCAGCCGCCCCTCAGCCGTGAATTCTCCTCTTCATTTTGAAGTCATCGCCAACGACCCGGGCTCCTCAGCCCGGGTTGGTTTGTTGTCGTTGCCGCATGGCAAGGTGCAAACCCCCGCCTTCATGCCGGTGGGCACTCAGGGCACCATCAAGGGGCTGCTCTCAGGCCAGGTGCGCGACACCGGCGCCGAAATGATTCTGGCCAACACCTATCACCTGGCCCTTCGCCCCGGCGACGAAACCGTCGCCGCCCTCGGTGGCCTGCACCGGTTCATGTCGTGGGATCGCCCGATCCTCACCGACTCCGGCGGCTTTCAGGTCTTCAGCCTCGCCGATCGCTGCAAAATGACCGAAAAAGGCGTCGTCTTCTCCTCGCACATCGACGGCCGCCGATTCGAACTCACCCCCGAATCGGCCATGTCCATCCAGCAGAATCTAGGGGCCGACGTGGCCATGTGCCTCGACCACTGCCCCAAGCTGCCTGCCGAGAAAAAAGAGATCGCCGCCGCTGTCGATCGCACCATCCGCTGGGCCCGCCGCTGCCGCGATGCCCACACCCGCCCTGACCAGGCCCTGTTTGCCATCACCCAGGGCGGCCCACACGAAGACCTGCGTGAATTCTGCGCTGAAACCCTGGTTGAGATGGACTTCCCAGGCTATGCCGTGGGCGGTGTCAGCGTAGGCGAAGAACGCGAGGCCGTGCACCAGGCACTGCGTGTCTCAACCCCGAAACTGCCGGCCCACAAGCCACGATACCTCATGGGCGTCGGTCGGCCGGAAGACCTGCTGGTGGCCATTGAACATGGTATTGACATGTTCGACTGTGTCTGGCCCACCCGCAACGGGCGGAATGCCTCGTGCATGACATTCTCGGGCACGGTTCGCCTGCGTAATGCCGCCCACCGGCTTGACCAGCGGCCCCTGGAAGAAGGCTGCCCGTGCGTGGCCTGCCGGCAATACTCGCGGGCATTCCTGCGGCACATGTTTCTGGCCGGTGAAATGACGGGCCCGATTCTGGCCACAATTCACAACCTGACATTCCTCCAAAGGCTCATGAATCAGGCCCGGCAGGCCATAGCCGAAGGGCGTTACATTTCATTTTGCAGGGATTTACTTGCCAATTGGTCAGGCTGAGTGCTAAATTACAGGTTCATTGAATCGAATCAGAGAGGACCCGGCCGGTGCATAGCCTTGCAGGAAATCTGACACCACTTGCCCAGGCGGCCCCGCCATCCGGCGGCGCTGCCTCCATTATCCCTCTGGTGATGATGGTCGGCATGGTCATGATGTTCTACTTCGTGATTGTGGCCCTGCCACAGCGAAGGATGCTCAAAGAGCGTCAGGCTCTGCTGGGTTCGCTGAAAAAAAACGACCGAATCATAACCAGTGGTGGCATTTACGGCACGGTGGTGGCCGTTGATGCCGAGCAGGATCGTGTCACTGTCCGGATCTGCGATGAACCGGCGGTTCGCATTCAGCTCAATGTCAGAAGTGTCATTCAGATCCTGCGCGAAGAGAAACAAGCCTGAAAGCAGTGGCCGTCGCGCGTTGGGCCCGATTCCTGATTGATTGTCGAGGAGATAGCTTTTTCCCATGTCGTCTAGAAACCGTTCCGTTGGATATGTCTTGGGGCTGCTGGCCGTTTTGACGATCCTTCCGCTCTTTATCATCTCGACAAAGGGCCTGAAGAAGGGTATCGACCTCTCCGGCGGTACGATTCTAGTCTATGAGATCGACCAGACTCGGCAGAAGAGCAATATCGATATCAACGAGCTGATCTCGGCCATCAAGCGGCGTATCAACCCCGACGGCATCAAGGATATCGTCATCCGACCCATCGGCTCAAACCGTGTTGAGGTGATCTATCCCGAGGCCTCAGCCGAAGATGTGGAAAACACCAAGCGGTCGATCACTGATCAGGGCCTCCTCCAGTTCCGCATCCTCGCTTCGCTCAAGCATGAAGATGACGTTTTGCGTGATGCCGCCAGAGAGAACTTTCTGGAATGGACCAACAAACGCACAACCTGGGTGAAATATTCCGATAGTCTCACTGAAACTGGCCGAACCGACCTCACTCTCAGCGGCCGCAAGCTGACCGACCCCAAGGCACGCTGGCGTAAGAACGAGTTTAACGGCTGGAATGTTGTGCTTGACGGCGTGAACCAGACAACCGAACTGACGGTCGTCTCAAACGATGCCAATTCCCTCACCTTAAGCGCTGACGCCGGCGGCACCACCCTGACCGGCTTCACCATCGGCCGAAACAAGAGCCAGATCACCGGCTTCGATCCCAGCCGCTTCAAAAGCAATAAAGAGATGCGCGACGCCATGGCCACCGCGCCCAAGGATTCGCCCATCGTGCGTGAGCGAAACCTCGGCCCCGGCCGTGTTGAACAGTATGTCCTTGTGCAGATTCCGCCAGAAACCCAGGACGTGAGCGGGCAATACCTGGCCCGCGCCATGCTCACGCAGGACAGCCGCCTGAACCCGGCCGTCGGTTTCTCGTTCAATCGTCGTGGCGCCTCGAAATTCGGCCGCCTTACCGGCGAACACCTGCCGGAAGAAGGCGGCAATTTCAAATATCGCCTGGCCATTGTGCTTGACGACTACATTCAGAGCGCCCCCTCGCTGAACGCCCAGATTTCTGACAGCGGCATCATTGAAGGTGGCCAGAACGGTTTCGAAGTCAAGGAAGTTGAATTCCTTCTGAATATCCTGAACGCGGGCAGCCTGCCGGCCACCCTCAACCCTGTGCCTCTTCAGGAAGAGAAAGTCGGCCCGACCCTGGGCCAGGACACGATTCAGAAGGGCGTCTATGCGATCGCCATTTCCATGATCGTCGTGCCCATCTTCATGGTCTTCTACTACCGCGTCTGCGGCATCATTGCCGTCATCGCCCTGGTGCTGAACCTGATTCTGCTGGTCGGCTTCATGTCGCTAACCACTTCGACAATCACCCTGCCGGGCCTGGCCGGTCTGGCCCTGACCATCGGTATGGCTGTTGATGCCAACGTGCTGATCTTCGAACGCATGCGTGAGGAGAAGGACAAGGGTGCATCGCTTAACGAGCAGATACGCAACGGTTTCGACCGTGCCTGGACAACCATTCTTGACGCCAACATCACCACCGTTCTTTCGGGCGTGGTGCTCTTCTACATTGGTACTGAAGAGATCAAGGGTTTTGCCCTGACTCTGATCGTCGGCCTGGTCTGGAACCTGATCACCGCCGTTTATGTGACTCGCGTGATCTTCGACTTCCTGGCCAGCCGCGGCATGCTCAAAGAAATCAGCATGCTTCGCTTCCTCTCGTCCACTTCGATCGACTTCGTCGGCAAGCGGCAGGTGGCGGCCATGGTATCGGTCATCGTCATTGGCATTGGCCTTCTCGCCTTCGCCGTGCGTGTTAATTACCACAATATGTTCAACATTGACTTCACCGGCGGCACACTTGTCACCGTTCGCCTGAACGAGAAAGACGCCGCCGTGGCCGGCAAGTCGGTTGACCAGCGTTCTGCCTATGTTCGCACCACGGCTTCGGTCCTGCCCGATGTGACCATTGAAACGCTGAACGTTGGCGGCGAAGAGGTTTCCCGCTTCAATATCCGCACCAGCGACGAAGACCAGGCCCGCGTTCAGGCCGAGATCAGCAAGGCCTTTGGCCCGGCTCTCTCCCGGGTTGAACTGGCCGTTGGCCCACGCCAGGCCGTAGCGGCTGAAGCCCCCAAGGCCGAACCGGCCAAAGACGCAGCCAAAGAAAAAGAGGCCCCCAAGGCCGCAGCACCTGTGGTAGCCACACCCGCCGCCGGCAAATACGAGCTTTCCGTGAATATCAAACAGTCGGCGGGCCGCATCGCCGACCTTTTCACCAAGGTTCTGGCCGATGAAAAAACCGGTGGCAAGGTTGAAACGCCCGAGCAGGCCTTCACCATCAAGAGCCTTGATTCGGCCGCCATCACCCAGCCTGACGTGCCAAGCGATAAATTCGTGCTTCAGTCGGCCCTGCCTGAAGCCCAGATCACAGCCAAGATCGAGGCCCTGAAGTCGGTTGTGGCCAACGACCCGGCCCTGATGTTCGAGCGGGTCTCGAACTTCGGTGGCACCGTTGCCGGCGAAACCCAGACGCTGGCCATCATGGCCACCGTGGCAAGCTGGCTCATCATCGCAGCCTATCTCTGGCTTCGGTTCAAGTCATGGAGCTATGGCCTGGCCGCCGTGCTCGCCCTGGTTCACGACGTGCTCGTGGCCCTGGGTGCCGTTGCCCTGACATACTGGATCGCCCAGATCCCCGTCATTGGCAGCCTGCTCATGATTGAACAGTTCAAGATCGACCTGCCGATGATCGCCGCCTTCCTCACGCTGATCGGCTTCTCGGTCAACGACACCATTGTCATCTTCGACCGCCTGCGTGAAATCAAGGGCAAGTCTGAGGTCATCAACGAGAAGATTGTCAACGACGCCCTGAACCAGACCCTGAGCCGAACCATCCTGACATCGCTCACCGCCTGGTCGGTCGTCATCATCATCTACATCTTCGGCGGCGAGGGACTGCACGGCTTCTCGTTCACGCTGGTCGTCGGCTTCCTGAGCGGTACATACTCAACGATCTACATTGCCACGCCAGTGCTCATCAGCTGGCTGGGCCGCGATCGTTCGAACGTGCCAGCCAAGTCATCTGCAAAACCGGCTATGGCCAAAGGCTGATCGCAACACGGCTTCATCGTGGCCGGGGTGATTCAAACCACCCGGCCCGGCTGAATCCAGATCAGGAAACCAGATTCCGCTATGCGATACCAGCATGTTTCACTCCCGGCGATTGCCTATGAGCTGGCACCAATCGTCGTCGAGACGCGCGAGCTGGAGCATCGCCTGGCCCCGGCCTGGAACCGCCTGCACCTGCCCGCCGGGCAGCTTGAATCGCTCACGGGCATTCGCGAGCGTCGCTGGTGGCCTGCCGGCTACAGTGTCGCTGCCGGTGCCACCACCGCCGGCCGCCGTGCCCTCAATTCTGCCGGAATGACGGGCACCGACATTGATGTTCTCATCTATGCCGGTGTCTGCCGCGAGCTTTATGAACCGGCCACCGCCTGCCATGTGGCTCATGCTCTGGGCATACACTCGGGCGCGGCCGTGCACGACATCTCCAACGCCTGTCTGGGCGTCATGAACGGCATGGTTGATATTGCCAACCGCATTGAACTTGGCCAGGCCAGGGCAGGGCTGGTGGTCTCGTGCGAATCGGCCCGCGACGTCATCGACCTCACCGTCCAGCGGCTTAACGTCAATGCCTCGATGGATCTTTTCGTGCAGTCGCTTGCCACACTCACGGGTGGCTCGGGCGCGGTGGCCGTTCTGCTGGCTGATCGCCGCCTGCACAGCAATCTTGGCGGGCCTAAACTCCTGGGCGGGGCCCTGCAGACAGCCCCCCAGTTTCATCACCTCTGCCGCTGGGGCCTTGAAAAATTGCAGGGCATTGGCTTCACGGAGTTCATGTCAACCGACGCCGTTGGCGTGC
>JBJTRR010000417.1:0-5029 GCA_046076185.1 bacterium
GGCGAATCACTTAATGATTTGAAGGCGATTCTGAAAATAGCGGCAGATAAACGCCAGCCGATGGAGCAGGAGCGTCTTGAGAAGTATTATCTAACAAACGTAGATTCTGTAGCCCGTGATTTGCAGAAACAGTTAGCCGAAATTCCACGACAGCTGGAAGAGCTGAATAAATCAATACCTGTGACAATGGTGATGGGCGAGATGACGCCTCGGCGGCCGACACATATTTTAAAGCGGGGGCAATATGACCAGCTGGGAGAGATGGTTGAGCCCGGCCTGCTATCGACATTTAACGGATTGCCGTCAGATGGGCGGACACGGCTGGACATGGCCCGATGGCTGACGAACCCGGGCCACCCACTGACGGCACGGGTGACGGTGAACCGATACTGGGAAATGCTTTTTGGCACAGGGCTGGTGGAAACGGCCGAAGATTTTGGCGTGCAGGGGGCATTGCCAAGCCATGCGGAACTGCTGGACTGGCTGGCAGTTGATTTTGTGGAGAGTGGCTGGAACCTGCGAAAACTTTTGCGACAGATTGTGCTTTCAGCGACATATCGACAGTCGTCAAAAATAACGCCGGGGCTGCATGAGGCCGACCCGCGTAACCGGCTGCTGGCAAGGGGACCGCGGTATCGATTGCCGGCTGAGATGGTGCGAGACAATGCCCTGGCCATCAGTGGCTTGCTGGTTGGAAAGGTGGGTGGGCCAAGTGTCAAACCATATCAGCCGGAGGGCCTGTGGGAAGATGTTTCAGTGGAGCGGCGGGAGAAATATACTCCTGACTTCGGCGAGGGGCTTTACAGGCGTAGCATGTACACCTTCTGGAAGAGGACATGTCCGCCGCCCGGCATGGCATCGTTTGACGCCCCTGACCGGGAAACCTGCACAATTCGCCGGGCCCGAACCAACACGCCGCTGCAATCGCTGGTGCTTCTGAATGATCCGACTTACGTTGAAGCTGCACGCAAATTTGCCGAACGATTACTGGCGAAAACGGGAAGCGATACAGAACGTGTGCGAATGGCCTATCAGCTTGCCGTGGGACGTGGGCCGACAGAAAAAGAAATCGGGATCATTCAAAATATACTTGAATCTTCAAGTGAACGCTTCAGACGCGATGAAGAAGCGGCCACCTGGTTATTGTCGATTGGTTACAGCAAGCCCGCTGCAGGCATGGACAGGGTGCGACTGGCGGCATGGTCAACCGTGACAAGCGTCATACTGAATCTGGATGAAACGATTACGAAGCCATGAAGCCGCCATTCTGCGAATTAAATTCATGTCATTTAAGCAGGCGACAGGCCAATCGGCTGATGACGGCTTCGGGGATTGTGTTTTCGGCGGGTTTCGCCAGGGCCAATGAGCCAGAGATGCTGAAGATTGTGAGCCCATTGCCGTGGCAGGTGGTTCAGCGTGAAGGATATGTGCCTGCCATGGCACACGGGCACGCATTGGGGGGGGCACGATTGGGGCAAGCCCGCATGACAATTGCAGGGGAGTGGCTGGGCAAAACGCCAGCACGGTTGGAGGCACGGGCGGTGGTGAAGGCTGGTTGCACGGGCACGGAAGTGGCCTGGGCCAGTCTCGGCAACCTGGCGGCTGAAGGCCCGTTCAGCAAAGTGCTTGATTTGCCGGCTGGCGGATGGTATCGGCTGGAAATGAGGGCGATGGATTCTGACGGCCGGCAACTTGCAGAATCGGCTGTGGAAGCGGTGGGCTGCGGTGAAGTGTTTTTGATCTCGGGCCAGTCGTATGCAGCTGGGGCAAACGACGAACACCAGAAGATAGACGACCCGCTGGGCCGTTCGGTGAAATATGACTGGGTGCAGAAAGTCTGGAGCACGGCGAGCGACCCGTTTCCGCATGTTGATAACGGGGGGACGATCTGGCCGGCTTTTGCAAATATGATTCAGCCCATTCTGGGTGTGCCGGTTGGCCTTTTGAATGTGGCTGTGGGTGGCACGGCCAGCCGGCAGTGGATGCCTGGCGAAGCACTTTATGATCGATTTCTGAAGGGTGGCCAGGCGGTGGGTCGGTTTCGGCATGTGCTGTGGCAGCAGGGCGAAAGCGATGTGATTGAAAATATTGACACAAAAACATATATGGACCGGTTGATTCAAATACGATCATCGCTTTGCCGCGAGTGGGGTTTTGAGCCGCTCTGGCTGGCGGCGAAGTCAACTATTCATCCAACGGTTTATAACAAGCCGACGCAGGAAAACCAGATTCGCGAGGCGATTGCACGGCTTTGGCGGCAGCCCGGATTTGCGCCGGGGCCTGACACGGATATTTTGACAGGTGAGAACCGTGGCGGAGTGAAGTCGCGGCGTCATTTTTCAGCTATCGGACAACGCCGGGCCGGGTCGATGTGGTTTGCCAGTGTGTGGGCGGCCCTGACGCAGGAGAAAAACGCATGAATCCGCTTGCCTGCCGGGTCGGGCAGATCAATCGACGGGCTTTTTTGCAGGGGGCAGGATCAGTGGCGGCCTCGGCGGCACTGGCGGGACTATTTGCCCGCGACCTGGCAGCCGGCACGGTGGGTGCAGCACCCACGCACTTTAAGCCACGGGCGAAGAGGGTGATTTATCTGTTTCAATCGGGCGGGCCATCGCACATTGACCTGCTGGATTACAAGCCGCAGTTGAAAAAGCACCACGGGGCCGAACTGCCCGACTCGATTCGGCAGGGGCAGAGGCTGACGGGCATGACCTCAGGCCAGAAGAGCTTTCCGGTGGTGGCATCAAAGTTCGGGTTTCATCAGGCAGGGCAATCTGGCACGTTTGTCAGTGAATTGCTACCACACACGTCAAGAGTGATTGATGAGACCTGCATGGTTCGGTCGATGCACACTGAGGCGATTAATCATGACCCGGCGATTACGTTTATTCAGACTGGTTCGCAGCAGCCGGGCCGGCCGTCGCTGGGGGCGTGGCTGAGCTATGGGCTTGGTAGTGAATCGGAGGATCTTCCGGCATTTGTCGTATTGATTTCACATGGTTCGGGTAAGGATGCCAATCAGGGGCTGCTGGAAAGGCTGTGGGGCAGCGGGTTTTTGCCATCGAGCCACCAGGGTGTGAAATTTCGATCAGGAGGCGATGCGGTTTTGTATTTGTCAGACCCGCCTGGTATTGATCGAGAGCTACGACGGAAGATGCTTGACGGCCTTGCCGAGCTCAATGGAGAGCAATTACAGGAGTCGGGCGACCCGGAGATTGCAACGCGAATCAGCCAGTATGAAATGGCGTTCCGGATGCAGGCTTCGGTTCCTGAACTGACGGATCTTTCACGCGAGAGTGCAGCGACTTTTGAGCTTTACGGGCCTGAGGCACGCAAACCAGGCACATTTGCGGCGAATTGCCTGCTGGCCCGCCGCATGATTGAGCGTGGTGTGCGGTGCGTGCAGCTGTATCATCGTGGTTGGGACCAGCACGGTGGCCTTGCGACCAATTTGCCGAAGCAGGCCCATGATATTGACCAGCCGCAGGCTGCTCTGATTCATGATTTGAAGCAGCGGGGCATGCTTGAGGATACGCTGGTTGTGTGGGCTGGTGAATTTGGCCGGACGGTGTATGGCCAGGGTGGGCTTCTTGATGATTATGGCCGCGATCATCATGGCCGTTGCTATTCGGTCTGGCTGGCCGGTGGTGGCATTAAGCCGGGTATGGTTTATGGCGAGACCGATGAATTTGGCTATAATATCGTTTCAAATCCGGTGCATGTTCATGATTTGAATGCAACAATCATGCAATGCCTGGGTTATGACCACACGCGGTTGACTTATCGGTTTCAGGGGCGTGACTATCGCCTGACTGATGTTCATGGAAACGTGGTTCGACCCATTCTGGCCTGAGGCCGACACGTCAACCGATACTTGCAAGACCTTTCTCAAGAAACCCGTTTGCGATCGGCGATGATTGAGAGGCTGGAAAAATGATTCACGAAAGGCGCTGGGTATTTTGAGTCAATCGGAAAATCAAAGAGCATTCTGGCCCGATCTGCTTCGAACAGTGGCATTATTCGCGGTTGTGATGATTCATGTTCACGCATGGGATTTCAAGAAATTAAATGCGTCGGACTTGAGTGGGTTTCTCCTGATAGACCTTTTATGTTATTGGTCAGTTACTGTTTTTGTGATGATTTCAGGCGGATTGCTGCTGAAACCTAATTCGATCAATACGAAAGAAGAGCCCGTTTTATTTTTAAAAAAGCGTTGGCGAAGAATGTTTCGGCCAATGATTGTCTGGGGCGTGTTTGCAACTCTCTGGGGCGTGTTTGCGCTTGGTCAAAGCCAGGAAGAAACCTTACGACGTACCCTGCTGGGGATTCCCAACGACCCGCAGTGGTTTCTCTACATGATGCTGGGGCTTTATCTCGTCACGCCCACATTACGCCTGCTGATTTTAAGCCCGGGGTTTGAGCGGAAACACCTGACAGCTGTAATTTCATTGCTCTATACCGCCAATCTGGTTGTTTTGATCCAGCAAATGACTGGATATCAAAAGGAAATTGAATTCCCAATCAATTCATTTCTGTTTCTTGATTTTTATCTTCTAGGCATGGTTGTATCAAGAGTTGACATATGGAGTCGCGGCACAGACCGATGTGTTGTTGGGTCAGCACTTTTACTGACAGTAATATTTGCCGTCTCAGCCATATTATTCCCCACCCAAACCAGCGAATTTCGCATGATTTTCAGCCACCATCACAGCCCGTTGGTTCTACTTCAGGCTGTAGCCATTTTCCGATCAGCGGTGAATTTTGAAGCGAGCCGAATTACAGGTATAAGACTGGCTGATACAAAAATGGGCAATATAGTAAGGCAATCATCCGACTGGTCGTTTGGTATTTACCTGATTCACCCGTTCGTCCTGAACGTGTTGTTCAAGTAAATACCAAACGACCAGTCTGATGATTGCCTTACTATATTGCCCATTTTTGTATCAGCCAGTCTTATACCTGTAATTCGGCTCGCTTCAAAATTCACCGCTGATCGGAAAATGGCTACAGCCTGAAGTAGAACCAACGG
>JBJTRR010000418.1:0-3258 GCA_046076185.1 bacterium
ATTGCCAGAATGGAATGTGGCTTTTGATCAACTCGGGGGTCCAGAAATTGGGCAATCCACGACCTTTTTACACGTTTATCTTTCGCGAATAATTTTTTGAGTGTCTCAACAAGTTCAACAGGATAATTTGCCGGCTGACCGATTTCTACCGACACATCCTGCTCGGCAACGCGTGTTTCCACAGGTTTTCCAATCGTCCCGTCAATGATTTCAGCAATTTCTCCAACACTTAACTCCTTACAGAATTCAGAGCCCGGATTCAGCAGCAGACTTGAACCTCTTGTCAATTGAAATAACTCCAGGGCATTCATGCCCAGATAAGCCGATTCGCCGGTTATCATCGGCTGAAGCCGCAACAGTGCCGAAAAAACCGGAATATATTGCTTCCCGTTGGCCTCAACCTGCATGATCTGAATCTGTTCACCCGACTGCATTTCATGGCGTCCATGCTCCTTTGGCAGAGGCACGCCATGCTGAATGATAAACAAAGTTGCATTCGCCAGATCACGATAAAACTGGGGCCGATACTCCGGCTCTTGAATTGCTTTTAATAGCGATTCTTCAAGCTCATTTTGCGGTACAAAGGTCATTATCTTCATCTCAAGGGTTCAAGTTGGTCGTCTTGCATTTCATCATTTCCTTATTGTAAACAAAATTTAGGACTTCAAATCAAGTTCATTCCACTCACACCGCCGAACTGTAACCACCATCCACCTCAACTGCCACGCCTGTCACATAATCGCTTGCCCGAGAAGCCAGCCACACCGCCGTGCCTGCAAGGTCGTCAGGCTGGCCCCATCGCCCAGCCGCAATTCGCCCCAACACTTTGTCATACACATCTGGCACTTCCAACCTTGCCCTGTCTGTCAAATCCGTCTGAATAAAGCCCGGCAAAATGCAATTCACCTGAATTCCATCGACTGCCCAGGCTAATGCCAGGCTTTTCGTCAGTTGCACCACTCCTGATTTCGATGCCGCATAGGCTGGCGCAAAAGCGGCCCCGAAAATTGATGTCATGCTGCCAATATTGATAATCTTGCCTGATTTCTGCGACTTCATGGCCGGATAAACCGCCTTGGACATCATAAACGAACCCGTCAGATTCACTCGAATCACTTCATTCCATTCTTCAAGTGTCATAACATCTGGCCGTTTACGAATATTAATTCCGGCATTATTCACCAATATATCCAATCGGCGAAATTCGCCACAAATGCCATCAACAAGTCCGCCCACCTGCTCGGGCTCGCTGATATCTGCAACAAATCCAACGGATTTCATTTGAAATTCAATTGCAATTCGCGCCGCTGCATCAAGAGTTTTCTCCCGATTCCTCCCGACAATCGCGACCGATGCACCTGCCGCCGCCAATCCCCTGGCCATTCCCAAGCCAATGCCGCCATTGCCGCCTGTCACCACGGCAACTCGCCCATTCAAATCAAAAACATTGTTCATTGGCTCATTTCCTGAAATAATGAGTCTTGGGAATTTCTCAAGCAGCCGCCGGGATGAATCATCATGTTATCGCGAAAATCTCGATTAATACAACTTTTTCCAGGCATTTTCCTCAGCACCCGCTTGCTTTTCACATCGCTGATACTTTACTGCCAAACAATATTTTCCACAACAGCTACAGCACAGAACACTTACGACCCATGGCTTATCTATCGTTCGCTCGGCATCGACGACCTTAAACTTGCCTTGTCTCAAACCGAACAGAGGCTTGAAATTCTGCGACTTGAAGTCAGCCGGTCCGACAAACTTGTCCGCTCCGGCGCGTCGCCCCAGGCTGAATTAATCGAACTTTCCGGCGATCTGCAAATTAAAATAGCCGAACGCGACGACCTCCTCGGCCTGATCGCCTGGATGGAATATCTCCAACGAGTGTCAACACTTAACACTGTTCCCGACGAAACCGAGTATTTTCAAAAACTCACCGGCCTCCTCAAGCCAAGAGTTAGCCACGCTAATGCCATAACAGCTTTATTTGAAAAGCGTTATGCCATGCTTACCAAACTTCGCGAGCGTCGAGCCATTGCCGCCGAAGAATTTGAACGGTCTGCCGACGAATTCGGTGAAGCGAAGATCCGACAGCTTTTGTATCAGGCACAGTATCTCTCGGCACAGTATGCACTTGAAGTAAGAGACGGCAAGCGGCTTTACGATGATGCGGCCGCTACGGCTCTCGCCCAGTCCGTCCGCGATGCTCGCATCCGGCTTTGGGAAAGAGTGCTTGAATCGACAGATCATCGACTGAAACGCCTTGCCGCCATGAAAGAGCGAGGCATTACATCGCAGGCTGAGATTGACTCGGCAATTTCCACCCAAACCACTATCAGAAGAGCACTTGACGAAGCCAGAAAAGCACCTGTTGAGCCGCACCCGGCCCCCGGTCAGCTTAAACGCCCACGCAATCAGAACATCTGACAATTTTTGACAACAGCCGGGCCAGGGGCTTGAATTACTGAACATAGTTACATATACTCGTTATTGTTGGTGGCGTTGGGCTGCCGGATTGCGGTTTTTTCGAGGCTTGAGATGATACGCTTTATTCATGCGGCCGATATTCATCTGGACAGCCCCATGCGGGGCATTGATTCGGCTTCAGCCCAGATAGACCCCGATCTGTACCGCAAAAGCACTCGAATTGCATTAAAGAATCTCGTTGATTTTGCAATTAACGAGAAAGTCGATTTTCTGACACTTGGAGGAGACAATTACGACGGCGACTGGGATAATTATGAAACAGGCCTTTATTTTCAGGGGCAGATTGCTCGACTTGGCAATATACCGGTCGTTGCACTGAAAGGCAATCACGATGCAGCCAGTAAAATGACACTTCGGCTGCATTTGCCTGGTAATTTTAAAATGCTGGCAGATGACAAACCTCAAGTTTATGAAGTTCTGCCTGGCATTCGTGTCATAGGTCAAGGCTTTGGCGACCCTGCAGAAACTCG
Source organism: bacterium (assembly GCA_046076185.1). Taxonomy (GTDB): domain Bacteria; phylum Planctomycetota; class Planctomycetia; order Isosphaerales; family Isosphaeraceae; genus QWQI01. Next base: position 2,958 of record JBJTRR010000418.1, read on the forward strand.
AAACCTGGCTGCTGAATATCCACGCCTTGATGGCAGTGGAATTAAAATCGGTCTTTTACACACATCACTGGATGGTCGGGATGGGCACGCAAACTACGCGCCATGCCACATTGATGATCTTAGGCTGAAACATTATCATTTCTGGGGTCTGGGTCATATTCACAAGCACTCCTGGGAAGAGCGTGGGGGTGAATCTCCAATTTTATTTCCAGGTAATCTACAGGGCCGACATATTAAAGAATCGGGCCCCAAAGGCGCCTGGCTGATCACCCTTGATGACGACGGAAACTGTATCGAAAAA
>JBJTRR010000419.1:0-8446 GCA_046076185.1 bacterium
TTGACCTGACACGGTATCTGCGCGATATCCCCGACTTCCCCAAGCCAGGTATCCTTTTCAAGGATATTACGCCACTGTTGTCGAACCCTGAGGCCCTGCGGATTGCGGTTGACCGCATCGCGGAATCTGCCACGAAAAAAGGCCGGATTGATACTGTTGCAGCGGCTGAAGCGCGTGGCTTTATCTTTGGTGCCCCGGTGGCCCTGGCACTGAATGTCCCTTTCGTGCCCATTCGCAAGCCGGGCAAGCTGCCTTACGACAAAATTGGCATCGACTATGATCTGGAATATGGCAAGGATAGGCTTGAAGTGCATGCCGATGCCGTTTCAAAAGGCCACAGCGTGCTTTTGATTGACGACGTTCTGGCCACTGGCGGCACTATGAAAGCCTGTATCGACCTCATCCGAAGCATGGGTGCTGATATCACGGCCTGTGCGTTTCTCATTGAACTGAGTTTTCTGGGCGGGGCCGGCAAACTATATCCCGATGAAGTCATTTCGCTCATCAAATACTGATTTTCATTGAACACCTGGCATTTTAGCCGACAGGCGAAATGCCATTTTCTTTTACTGAGGCTGGCATGAAGCTCAATCCGGAACAAACCCGGGCGGCCCAACATCAGGGAAGTCATCTGCTGGTGCTGGCCGGTGCCGGCACTGGCAAAACCCGCACGATCATCGCCCGGGCAGCCCATTTAATGGAGCAGGGGGTTGATCCACGTCGTATTCTGGCTTTGACATTCACCCGCAAGGCTGCCGGCGAGATGATCAACCGCCTGAAAAATCAGGTTGGCCCCGAAGCCGACAATATTCGCGCGGGCACCTTTCATGCCTTCTGCCTTCACACCATGAAGCACTATCCGCGAGCATTCGGGCTTGACAGGATGACCGTTCTTGACCGCGACGACCAGCTTGAACTCATTGGCATGGTGCGTGCCTCTTTCGTCAGTAAAACCGACCCCCGCATTGCCAGCCGCGAGCAAATCGCCGAACTTTTAAGCTACGCCCGAAACACCAACATCCTTTTTCAGGATTATCTCAAAAAAACCGAAAATTACGACAAACAGGAAGTTGATGTCCTGACCAAAATCTACCGGGGCTACGAAGCACGCAAAAAACTCAGGCAATATGTTGATTACGACGATCTTCTCTGCATGTTTGCCCGAACCCTGCACAGTGAAAGTATGGACGACGTTCGCCGGATGATCTCAGGCCAGTACGACCACATCCTTGTGGACGAAATGCAGGACACCAACCCCATTCAGTGGCTGATTCTGGACGGCCTGCGCGACCCGGCCCAGCTTTACTGCGTGGGCGACGATGCCCAGTCCATCTATGCCTTTCGCGGCGCTGACTTCAAAAATGTCCACAGCTTCACCAAGCGTGTCAAAGATTCCAAAGTCGTTCCGCTTCTGACAAACTATAGAAGCACGCAGCCCATTCTGGACCTGGCCAACTGGCTGCTGGCATCATCAGGCAAAATCAATTACGACAAAAAGTTGGTGGCTCATCGCGGTGGCGGCACCAAGCCGCAGTTTATTGAATTCGACAGCCCCTCGGCCGAGGCTCAGTGGATCGCCGGCGACATCCTGCAAAAAGTTAACGAGGGTATGAAGTTAAAGGACATTATGATTCTGGTTCGTGCGGCCTGGCTTGCCCGCGATCTGGAAGCCGCACTGACTGCCAAAAATCTGGAGTATGAATTCATCGGCGGCACCAAACTCATGCAGTCGGCCCATGTGAAAGACCTTCTGGCCATGGTTCGCTCGGCCATTTCACCCACAGACGAAATCGGCTGGAGCCGATACCTTCGCATTTTTAACCGCGTTGGCGAAGCCACGGCCAATGCCGCGATTAACCAGATCAGTGCCCTGAAAGACATGGTTGATGTCATTGAAAAACTTCCGGCCATCCTGCGATTCGCCGGTGGAATTCCTGACGCCGACTATATTGTTGAGTCAATTACCAGTGCTCTCAAAGCATCCGACAAACCAGACAAAATGATTGAGACATGCGTAAAATATATCGAACCGCTTCAGAAAAAACGCTATGACAACTGGAATAAGCGGGCACAGGATTATCAACTGATCATCAAACTGGCCAAAAAGCATAAATCGATTGAGGGCTTTCTTGACACTTACACCCTCGACCCGGCCAGCGCCAGCATCGACGGCAAGCCCAAACAGACCGATGCCCTGACACTGATCACCGTTCATTCCGCCAAAGGCACCGAAAGCAAAGTCTGCTATATCATGAAGGTGCAGCCGGGTGTTTATCCTTATTCCCGCTCGCTTGACGACCTGGATGCCATTGAGGAAGAACGCCGGATTCTCTATGTGGCCATGACCCGCGCCAAAGATGAGCTGATTCTGACACGTGTCGCTGAAAAATATGGTACCCACATCTTTTTTGGCGGCTCGCGTGCTGCTGTCCCTCATGGTGGTACCGCTGATTTCTTCGAAGAGATACCAGTGTCACTTGTCGATTACGAGTCACGGGTCATGAAACCCTCACCTTTTGAGGATGAAGGCCCGATCAAGCCACGATTCAAACCGGAAGACAACTGAAAAAGTAAGAAAATCAGCGGTATATGGCATCACGACTTGATATTCACCTTCATACCTGCGTTTTTTCGCCCGACAGCGTCATCACACCGGAACAAATGATTGAAGATGCTCTGGCCGCTGGCCTCACTGGGCTTGCCATTACAGAACACGACACCCTATGGCCGGCTGATGAACTTGCCAGGCTTGCCCTTCTGCCCGGTGCCGAACGGCTGACTATCCTCTCGGGTGTGGAAATATCAGCCTTTGAAGGTCATTTTCTCTGCTTTGGGCTAGAGTCGATCGAGGGCATTTCTCCCGGAATTCGACTGGCCGAACTTGTCCGCGAAGTCAGGGCACAAAAAGCCGCCATCGTTGCTGCCCACCCGTTTCGATGGGATCAGGAATTTCTTGATATTTATGCAGAACATAAATACGACTTCGCCGCACTTGAGCTGGCCAGCAAAAACATGTTCACTGAATATCGCCTGAAGGTCGAGGAACTGGTTTCGCAGAACCCCGGCCAATGCCTCACAGGCTCAAGCGACGCTCACCAACCCGGCCAGATTGGCTGCTATTTCACAGAATTTGATGACGAAATTACGTCGATGAAGCAACTTGTTTCATCGCTGGGAAGCGGAAAATTCAGGCCCAGGCATAACCCGGCTCTCTCCCGCTGGCAAGTCAGCGGGCCGATTCCTGCCGTCCGGTAATCGCAGGATATCCCTATTTTTTGGCGGCCCTGTTGCAATCAGGTAGGGCTCGTTGTTTTGCCAACCCACGCCCGGCAATGGCATTCGCCAAAGAATCATCCGGGCCTCTCGTAGTTGCCTCAGCCGAATGATCTCGACAAGAATTTCTCCCTCAGTCTTTCGAAATCGAGCCAGTTTTTTTTCCATATCACTGATTTCCTGAGCCAGTGGCGGCCTGGCAACGGCCAGCCTGAATTCCGCCTTCAAAGGTTCCCAGGCCAGATTCACCGGCAAAATACCCAGGCGACGAATGAGCTGGTCTGCTACATCAATTTCCTGATCAAGCAACTTCCGGTTTTCTTCAATGACCACAGGCGACATGGGCACCAGCATCGGGGCAAACCACGGCAAAGCAATAGCCACTCGCGGCTTCTGCTGCACCACCTGAAACACATTAAGACCAAGCACGACCCGGTTTTTATAAAAATTCGTCGCCTTTTGTAACGACTGATCAATCTGCTCAACCTGCAAAATTTTCTCATCCTGCCTTCGCACGCTCTCTTCCACGCCGCACACCCAAACCTGCCCAACAACACAGGTACCAGTTAGCAGCAGGAACACACCTAATAAAACACCGCTGAATCGTGGCCATAAATCATTGATTTTCATGATCTTATAATGCATCATTCCGATGATGGCACCAGCCAAGGCACCACCGGCATGAGCAAAGTTGTCGATTTGTGGTATCGTCAGCCCAATCAGGAAGTTAAATACCAATAGCCCGACCATTTGCCGGTATAGATAGAGCCCCATTCGGCTACGCGACCGCTTGCCTACCACCGCCACCAAGCCAATCAGCCCGAAAACAACGGTTGACCCGCCGCCGCTGCTGATAAAAAGCAGGTTTGCGCTTGGCTCAGCCATGATTGGTCGAGCCAATGCCGCGGCGAAATTGCCCAGAAAGCCGGTGAGAATGATGATCACGAAGAAAAGCCGGGGGCCATACCACTCTTCGATAAGCCGCCCTAACTGTATCAGGCCAAATGTGTTAAGTGCGATATGAATAACACCGAAATGAATGAATGTGGCACAAACGGCCCGCCACACTTGCCCCGATAGAATCTCGGCCGAATTCCACGACCCAAAAAGCCGCCCGCTGGTTTCGCTGATGGCCCCCATGCCAAGCGGCCCCATCTCTCGAAACATAGCCGCATCAGGCTTTGGCAATATTCCCATGGCCTGACCGCACAACATCACGAGATAAACCATAACCCATGCAGCTGCAACACTATAAGTAGCAGGTGATTCAGACCAGTCTTGAAATCGGCGGCGAAAACTCACGAAATTCTACTCATTATCAAGGTCGTTCGAGCGTTGCCGGCCGAAGTTGAATCAAACGTGAGTTGATCAATCATCAATGGTCGAATTCATGGGTGAAGTGCCCAACGTTGCGGCACTGCTTCCGGTCTCATATCACATTCTAGCATACATGATCAAGTCTCTGATCATGCATCTTGGGCCTGCTTCTGAAAAAACCGATGATTTTTCAGCATTTTTTCGACACAAACTCAGATTTTTATCGTAAATGTTAAGTATGAGTGTTACCAACATGACGGAAAAACGACACAGGCATGACAAAATCTTCGAATCAATGTAAAACTGACCTCGACCTCACATCCTTTTTCCGATAGAGTCAAATGATCAATTGCCTGAGCAATTGGCCTTCATCGTAAACCCATGGTGATCAGGAATATGGCGGAAACCGAGACCCTTCAGCCCAGAGCCAGAAAACGCCGGACCGGAAACGCTCCGCGTAAGGCACGGGCCGAACGTCGCTACCAGCCTGATGTCGAATCGCTTGAAGCCATTCAGGTTCTAAACGCTGTTGTGCCTGGCCTGGCTGATCTTCCATCCGCATCTTCTATTTACCAGCCTGAGCCTTCCTGGCAAAAATCTGGTCATTCCGCTCAGATCATCGTTCCCGACCAGGCAAAACTGGCTGAATCTTCTGCCTTCGACGCATGGGATGCAGCACTTGCCGCCCAGGCCGACCAACTGACAGCCGCTGATTATGCTCTGGCTGACGACTTCAGCGACAGCCTTTCGCTGCTTGGCTATGACCGGATGGAACGATACCTGAACCGGGCCTGGCAAAAAGCCGGTATTACCCCGCCACAGGATGAAGATTGCACCCAGTCTGTCTACATGGTTCTGCTTGAGCGCTGGGGCCGCGACAATTTCGAGAATCTTGCAACCCATGTCGGTCGCGATGGCCTGAGCACTCTCGTGACTCGCGAAACTCCTGTCGGCCTCGACTTCCTTCGCGCCCTTGACCAAATCAAAAAGCAGGCTCAACGGCAAATGAGTCGCCAGACTCTTCTGGCTGACGAATCAAATGCCACGGTTGCCACCCGCGCATACGCCGCCCCTGATGAAATTGCCATGGGCCGAGACATGGAACGCCTGATTCAGGCAAGCCTGGCCCCGCGAGAAGCCGAACTCATTCGCAGCACCATCGACGGTGAATCTCCTTCTGAAATTGCGGCCCGCTGGGGTGTCAGCGCCAAGACGGTTTCTAACGTCAAATCAGAAGCCCTGAATAAACTTCGCACCACCCTGAGCGATAAACTCGACATCGATTTCTATGGCCAGTAAATCGGGCCCAAGCATAATCAAGCCAATGTTTTACAAAAGAAACCGACAGCTTTAAAGTCTGTCGGTTTCAGCTTTTTATGCATTATACATCGAGATAAATCGTCAGCGGTTGATCAGGCTGAATGAGCCTGCCCCAATTGGCCCGGAATTCCGCAGATCATTCGGCAAGAGACCTCCCGGCTCTCGAAACTGAAGTGTGCTAACCCTCACTGCTTCAATCAGTTGTGGCAGATTTCAACTCGTTTCATGTGCGGCAGAATTGGGAAACGCCTGGCCACCGCCTGGCTTCGTGCACAATTCCACAACTCATTTTTTTCAAATCACTTAGAATCTGATTTATCTGCTAATCTCATTGAAATCCATGCGTATATGACAAAAAAAAATTCCGCACCACCGCCTGAAATCACTGGCGACAGGTTCAAGACATTCTCTGAAATAGCTTGATGGAAGCCCCCGGATCAGTCATTATTGATCTGATCACGAACGAGTCAATCCGATCATTCAAAGTCAGACATCCTTAGCCGGAGCCCGCTGAAAATGCCCCAAAATCGCCGCTCGTTTATCCGACTATTGCCGGGAACTCTGGCCCTTACAGCTTCTGCCCGATTCTCGCCAAACGCATCTGGATCTTCATTTGCCGATGCCAAAAACCTTCTCGAAACCGAGGGTCTGAGAGGCTGGGCCGCCACCGACTTCTTTAAACCTGGCCAGGTGGCCGTGAAAAACAGCACTCTTTCGCTGGGCAAGGGCAAGCCCATGACCGGCGTGACAACAACCTTGCGAGACCTGCCCAAAACCAATTTTGATATCGCTTACGAAGCCCGCCGGCTTGATGGCGACGACTTTTTCGCCGCTTTGACTTTCCCAGTGCAGGACGGATTCCTGACATTCGTCAATGGCGGCTGGAGCGGTAACATCACTGGCCTTTCCAGTATCGATGGTTCTGATGCCTCGGAAAACGAAACCGGCAAGCCATATACCTTCGAAAATGAAGTCTGGTATCGCTTTCGTGTCAGTGTCAGAGAGCATCAGGTGATCTGCTCAATCAACGAAAAAACTGTCATCGACTTCGACGGCATCGGCCGGTCACTCAAAACCCGCGTCGAATCCCGCCCGAGCGAACCCCTCGGCCTGGCCTGCTACGACTGCTCAAGCGAAGTTCGCAAAATCATCCTCACCAGGCTCTGACTCTCAAGCTAAATTCAATCTTTCCAAGCTTTGATCTGACGAGAGCATTTACAAGCTTTCTGTCGAAAAACGTGTTATAGTTCTTTACAAATCAGAAAAGTTGAAATCAGCAATGAGGTAATGGGTCATGGAAACAGAAGACTTTACTCACGCAAAAGATGATTTTTTCGGCCCTTATCAGCTCATTCGCGAGCTTGGCCGTGGCTCGTTCGGCATGGTTCATCTTGTCCGCGATACTCGAAGTGGCACTCTGGCCGCTCTCAAACTGCCTTACCCATTTGTTCTGAAATCGGGCTCAATGCGTCGCCGATTCATTCGCGAATGCGAAATCGGCAAGCAGTTAAATCATCCCGGAATTGTCAAAGTGATTGATTCTGGCGAGATTGGCGAAATTGGCTTCATGATTTCAGAATATATTGATGGCCTTACACTCGGCGATTGGCTGATTGAATACGAACCGCTGGATTATCGTGCCGTTGCCCTGATTGGCTATCACCTTGCTGATGCATTGTCAGCCGCACACAGCACTTCGGTAATCCATCGCGACCTGAAACCTTCCAATATCTTGATGAGAGACCGACGCCCCGACGAAAATTTTCAAGACCCTTTCCTGAACGAACTGAAAACCACTCCCCTTATTACCGACTTTGGTCTGGCCCGGGTTCTTTCCGAATTTCGCAATGAAGAGACATTTTCAGGCTATGACCAGATCCTCGGCGCCCCGTCCTATATGGCCCCTGAACAGGCTCTTGGCTACAGCGACCTTGTCGGGCCCGAGACCGACATTCATGCCGTCGGCATTTTGATGTATAAATTGATAGTCGGATATTCGCCTTTTGTCGGTGATTCGCGTGAGGCCATTCTCCGGCGCGTTATTATGGAAGAGCCGCAAATACCATCGGCCCTCAGGCCTGGCATGCCCGAAGGCCTGGGCCTGATTATCGAAAAATGCCTGCGAAAACAAATTAAATCAAGATATCGCAGCGCCACCCTGCTCAAAGAGGATCTGGCCCGGTTCATTCGTGGCGAAAAGCCTCTCGCCAGGCGCCGCACAATCCTCGAAAAAAGCAGGTCATGGGCCCGCCGACACCCTGTCATCGCCACCTCCGCCATCGCCTTTTTGCTGGCCATGTTTTCTGTGATCACCGTTCAGGCTTACAACAATCGAATTCAAAAAAGGTATATTGACCAGCTTTTAGCATCAAATTCTGAAAAAGAATCAAAAACCAGAGAACTCAGTATTCAGAAGGAAAATCTTGACCGGGCTGCTTACGACAATCGTCTGGAAGAAGCCACGAACCTGCTCGACAGAAACTTTGCCGAGCGAACCCAGGAACTGCTTCTGGCCGTTGATCGCGGCCCAGGCAAG
>JBJTRR010000420.1:0-3038 GCA_046076185.1 bacterium
GTCATGGGGTCGCATTACTGGTCGGGGCATCCTTATGCGGGCCGATTTAACCATGTCATGACCCCGAACACCTGGGGCTGCCTTTATGGCATTAATGGCGAGACCAATGGCAATGGTGCCGTGCCGCCTTCAAGCCGGCATCCGGGCGGCGTGAATGTGGTGATGGCCGATGGCTCGGTGCGATTCGTGAAAGATTCTGTGAATAACACCACATGGTGGGCCCTTGGCTCGCGTAATGGCGGTGAAATCATCTCGGCCGACAGTTATTGACGACCGCTTTGGAATGCGATTCCGCAGCGGCTTTTTCCACATGACAATTGCCACAGGCCGGCTGATTCGATTTTATCGAAGAGAAACAAGCCGGTCGTGGCGTGAAATTCAATTTTCATCTGCGAGATTTATCAATCATATGAATATATCAGCAAGCCAGTTTTTTACGACTGTCTCGAGCCTGGCCATGACACTCGTCATTACAGGCTGTGGTGTCGGAGGCGGCAAGCCATCGGTGGATGGTTCATCCACTGAGGCAACTGTTACCGGCAAAGTGTTGCTGAAGGGCAAGCCGGCCACATCGGGCACCGTGATTTTTGATCCATCCAACTACCTTCGAAAAAACGAGCCGGCCCGCCGCACGGAAATTCAGAAAGACGGTACGTTTTCCATCAAAACCCTGACAGGCTCGAATTCCATCAGGGTTGAAGGCAAGGAAGCCAATGCCGTGCAGGGTGCTGACTATGCCGGCCTTGCTTATGATGTGCCGGCTGGGCAAAGCACCTTTGACATTAAACTGCCGCCGCAAGCCGCGGAAAATTCGGCAGAAACCAAGCCCGCCCCCTGACGACCCGTGGCATGGCCTTGCCACGTTCCCCCGGGGGACGGATCCCCTTTTATTGCCGGTGTGGCATTTGACAAAGCCAGCCGTTTGCAGCGGCACCATTGTCCATTTTCATTTTGCAGTCATTTGATTATAATATTTTCAGCAACGAAACAGTCGCGTCGGCTTTTCGTCAGGGCCCAGCATTTCTACATGCTTCACCTGCGCAGTTGGTTAAGGTGAACCCGCGTACGGGTTTTCAATGAAGGACTTCGACTGATGTCCGATTTTTTTGATGAATCCAATGGTCAGTCCTCTTTAAGCAACGCCAATGCGGCTCCTGCCGGGCAGTCAGCTACAGTCAGCAATCGGCGTCGCCGATCACGCACCATTCTGCTGGTCGCCATTGGTTCGGCCACGGCTTTGGGTGTTTATTCGTGCATGATGGCTGCTGATAACCAGAACGACGGTTGGAACGGGGCTGACAATGGTCAGGTTGGCCCCGATGGCCAGCCGGTGGCAGGCCAGCAGGTTGCTCAGGCCAGGCCCGGCTATTCGTCATGGTATTTTCTGCCGCGAATGGGCTTTTTCGGTGGCGGCGGTGGCCGGTCAACCATGCCAGGCACATCCAGCGGATTCGCAGCCTCGCCCTCAGGCGGAGCCGGTGTTTCCAACGGCACATCGGGCGGCGCAACCAGCACCGGCACTTCGCGCGGCGGTTTCGGCTCGATCGGCCGTGCTTTCAGCGGCATTTCTTCCTGAAATCGGCCGATATCATGCGCCGACAAACCATCCTGCCCCGGCCCAACTGGCAGAAAAAAGTCGAAGCCAAGGGCCTTTCGATTCACACGCCCCAGGGCAAGCCTTACTGGAATGAATCGGCCTGCTACCTTTTTACGGGCGATGAGATCGAGACGCTGGAAAAGGCGACAGCCGAACTTTATCGGTTGTGCGTTGAGGCTGCCGGTGTGGTGATTGAGCAGGGGCTTTGGAAAGAATTTCAGATACCGCCGCGATATATGGATTGGGTCAGACAGTCGTGGGAAGCTGACGCACCTTCGGTCTATGGCCGGTTCGACCTGGCATGGAACGGCAATGGCCCGCCCAAACTGCTGGAATTTAATGCCGATACGCCAACATCGCTGCTGGAAGCGGCGGTGATTCAGTGGTTCTGGCTGGAAGAGCGACTGGCAGAAGGGTTGGCCCAGGGCTGGGATCAATATAATAACATTCATGAATTGCTGATCAGTTCATGGACAGAAGTCGGGGCCATGGAAAGGGTGGGCAGGCTGCACATTGCCGCGATGACCGACCAGCCGGAAGACCTGATGACAGCGGCTTACATGCTTGATGTGGCCCGGCAGGCAGGGCTTGATGCGTCGATGATCGACATGACGACGATCGGCTATAACTTCGACCGAAAGATTTTTATTGACCAGGCCAATGACCCGATCGACCTGATTTTCAAGCTTTATCCGTGGGAATGGATGCTGAGAGAAGAGTTCGGCCGACAATTGCCCGAGGCCGAATGCCTTTGGGTTGAGCCGCCCTGGAAGATGATTATGGCCAACAAGGCGATGCTGACACTTTTGTGGGAGCTATTCCCGAATCATCCGAATCTGCTTTGGGCGGGGTGGGAAGCCCCTGCCGACCGACGATTCCGCTTTGTAAAAAAGCCGATTTTTGGGCGTGAAGGCTCAAACGTCACCATTTTTGATGCATCGGGTGGGATTGTCACCAGCGCTGAAGGGCCTTACAGTGAAGGGCCTTTATCTCGCCATATATTTCAGGAATTTTATGACCTGCCACGACTTCAGGGGAATTACCCGGTACTGGGTTCATGGGTTATCGGCGGCGAGCCGGCCGGGCTTGGCATTCGCGAAGACGACGGCCTGATTACAGGCAACCTGAGCCGATTTGTGCCGCATGCCATTGATGGGTAAGAAAAAACTGATGAATCGCACAAGATGATCATTTTAAGAAATATTACATTCATAATATTTAAATAAAAGTTTCTGGCTTTCTCATGAACTTCTCGGCGGGCGTTGTCATTCAATGATTTTTCCATAAAAATGAGGCGTGTACAAGCGTTTCGCTTTTCAAGCCAGCCCGGTTTTTCAAGTTCGGCTGTTCGTTGCCGAATATCATCATTGAAGGAGAATGGAAAGGCCCTGTCAGAATGGGCTCTTGTAGATTAAATGGCGAAATCCTAAGATGGAAAAGG
>JBJTRR010000421.1:0-1561 GCA_046076185.1 bacterium
ACACTTGAAAAAAAGCTGTTTTACTTAAGTAAGCGAATGATAATTGAGAAAAAAGTGATGTCGGGGTATTGCCAACACAGATTCACCAGATTACCTTACCCTACGATGATTGATACCACACTTCTGTGGTTAGTGTCTTCATCTCTCAACTGACAGGACTGATCGAAGGATTCCGCTAGAGTGAAGGAGGTTTGAAGCTGCGGGTTTACTGTTCAAGATATTCAGGAATTCAGCTAAGGATGCTCAACGAACCGATTTTTGTTGTCTCTGGAAATCAACATAATCGTGAAATCATGGAAGACCCTTCCTGGACACGTTGTCCACTGTAGGAGTCTAGCCAACATGCAAGTCACATCTTCCTGTATCCCCCAGATCCTTTTACCTTCTGATCTGGAACCAGGTTCATCGTGAGCGGGTTCTGATACCCGCCTGAAATTTTGTGAAGTTTTCTTCACGCTTCCGCCGCCAGGTTGCTGACGGCACGGATGATGGTATGTACTTGCGTCAGGTTTAAGCCAATCACGTTTGAACATGTGTCAATATAAGAATATTCGTATATTCTTATGTGACTATCTGTTTGTATGTTTCAAACGCTGAATTGCCGGAACTGGTCCGGTTTGGCCTGTGTTTTTCCGCCATTAAGGAGATATCCGGAATGAGTCATCATGTCGAACGACGCGCTTTTCTTGGTCAGGTTGCGTTCTGGCCGCTTTTTGCACGCAGAGTTACAATGACCCCCACTTATTATTACACAAATGGAACTCTTCCGCCGGGCTATACCTATGTTACCGAACAACCTGTTCAATATGTAACTCAACCTGCTGAAACTGTTCAGGCTGCTGCTCCTGTTGATGCCCAGGTGCAACAGGTGGCTGCCGAAGCACCTGCCGAGGTTGCCGCGCCTGTTGAAGCACCGGCCCAGCCGGTTGCTTATGATTATGGCGATGGTGGCGTGCTGGCGGCGATGAATGCCATTCGGGCTTCGGCCGGCATTCATGCCCTGGCCTATGATCCGGGCCTTTCGGCTTCGGCTTATGGTGTTGCGGCCAATTGTGCGGCCCGCAATGCCCTGATCCACTCGAATCTTGGCATGGAAAATCTGGCCATGGCACCTGCCCCGGTCAGCGCTGCCAATATGTGGCTCAATTCGCCTGGCCACCGTGCGAATATGCTTTCAGGTGCTACGCGGGTGGGTATCGGTCTTGCCTCAAACGGCAGCTACTGGTATGTCGCCGCCATCTTCTCGGCCTGATTTTTTCAGTCCGGTCAAAATTGCTGTCGCACTCTTACCCCGGTCAGGCTCTCGCCACCGGGGAATTTTTTTGGGGAATGCAAAAGCCTGGGGTGGGTTGTAATTTCGCTACGGCTATGCCTGCCCTGAATGGGCTAGCCAGCGATAATCGACAAAAATGAGTGACCCATTTGTTTTGTTAGCAATCATTCCGTTTTTGATGCCGTAAGGGGAGAATATTCCAAAGATTCAATCAAAAACTTCGCAGCGTTGATTGCGGCGGTTTTTTGCTGTACTTCCTTGTTTACTGATTCTTCTCCATCGGCCCAG
>JBJTRR010000422.1:0-2446 GCA_046076185.1 bacterium
CGGGCCTGCTGGGCCAGGTCGTCAAGGAAAGCCTCCATGGTTGTCGTAAGTCTGGGCCTGACAATAAATTCCGATCGGCCAATCACAATCAGATCTTCGGGCAGCTTGCGTGCCAGAAATTCAGAGGGAGTGATGGAGAGAACCAGCAGATCAGGGAATTTCTGGCGAATTTCACGCAGGCAGGCGGCTGGGTCTGAGCCTTCGATATCAAGGTCGAGCAGCAAAAAATCGGCCGGATAGGCAACAAGCTTGACCAGGGCGTTCTGGATATTGGACGAGACACCGGCGACACGGAGGTCGTCGTATTTGCCAAATCGTGCGGAAAGCCCTTGCCGCACAAGCACTTCGTCGTCAACGATAAATATCCGGCAGGGTGTCATGGGCGGTTGATATTCATCCTGATTTTTGTCAGATCATGGCTGAAGTATATCCGAATTGAACTTTTTTGCCTTCATGGATTTTGAATGAAATTGGGGCCAAACTTCGGATTTTCACGATTGACATTGACGAAAAACCGGAAAAAAGCGATAGACAGTGTCAGTTAAAGCTGCGCAACCGGCCAGGGCAATGCCCCATGGCCCCAGGCTATAACTGCCAAGCAACAAAGATCTTAAGCGTCCATGGACAAACCCGGGATGAATAACTTGACCGAGAATGCACTGGCGGAAGGCACATCTTCTGCCGACCCGATGGTCGGTCTGCCAAGGCGCAATTCAGGCCCGCTGGTCATTGCCGTATGGCTGGCCCCGCTGGTGGTGATTGGTGCGATTTTGGTCGCGACATTCTGGTTCGTCGGTTCGATTCATGAAGAGTCGTGGGTAACCCTTTTTGAAGGCCGAAGTTATGATGCCGTTTTGCGGCGCAGGGTGGTGCACGAGCTGCAGCAATCGGGCGTGAAATTCAGGGCGGAAGCCGATGGCCGGATTCAGGTGCTGCCCGACACGCTGCAATTGACAGAAACCAGCCTTGAAAAGAAGGGCCTGAAGCCCGAATCGCTTGAGGAAATTCGGGGCAGTGGCGGTGGGGCACTGGCGATTCTTGAATCGCCGCTTCAGCGCGACGAGCGAATCAGGAGCCAGAAGGAAAAAGAGCTGACGTGGATGATCCGCCGGGCGGGCGATTTTCGCGATGTTCAGGTCTCGCTTGAGCCAGTTTCTGCAACCCGAAGATTCATCAACGATACGGCCACAGGCAATGTCAGGGTGCGGGTTTTTCTCGAGCCGCTCAAGCCAGGCAGCCTGGTTGATGAGAAATCGGTCGAGAAAATCAGAAATATGGTTCTGGCAAGTATCAGCGGCACGACAGATGAACATATTACGATACATGATTCAGAAAATATTTATATTCTTGGTAAAAACGTCGGGCCGGAAAATGGTGCCGTCAAAAACAATGCAACGCATGAACCTCCTGATATAAAATCGCTTGAAAACCGCATAAAGCGTGAAGTTTCAGGGCTTTCTGATGCGATCATCAAAATTGATCTGGCCAGTGTCAATGAAATCCAACCGGCAAATGAAATCAGGCAACCGGAAAAAACCGAAAAACCGGTGCTGTATTTTAATGAACCGGTTTCAATTGAATTGAAATCAGACCCTGTTACTGAAAAAAAAGTGACAACGCGGGCCCGCGTTGCAATTGAGCTGCCCGAAAAGGCTGAACTTGCGCCTGAGGTGAAACGCCAGGCCTTTACGCGAATCAGCTCGGTTTTAAGCCCGATTCTGCTGGAAAAACTCGACTGGACCCAGGCCCCGCCTATGGCCATTGCCAACAATGCAATTCTGAATAAAACGGCTCAGGGCCAGCCTGCAAATTCATTGAAATTAACGCAGAGTGCTGAAAAAGAGATAAAACTGCTGGTGAAAACGTCGTCTTCCCTGCGAGAGCCCTGGGTTCTGGGCGCGGTCGGGGCCGGCTTGGTTTGCGCCATATTGTTTCTGCGGCGAATTTTCATGAACAGCCAAGTGGCTGCCGGGGCTTCGACGCGGCCAATGGCTTCCAACGAGTATCAATCTCGCTGGCGTGAAGATCTGCCGGCACACACACCGCAGCCGGCCAATCCTTCACCCAATGCTAGGGCAATGCCGGTGGACCAGGCTGCGGAAGTGCTGAGCGACTGGATATCAGGCAGTGATTTTAACGATGAAGCTGAGCCAGACGCTGATTCGTGAATCGAAACGGATGGAATTAGGCCCCCGGAATTTTAATCGATGGATGAGAAAAGCCGCAGAAAAAGCGACCCGGCAAAGGCCCTGAGACGGGCTGCGCTGGTTCTGGTGAGCCTTGACGATGCCGAAGCAGCAGCATTGCTGCGGCGCATGTCGGCCCAGCAGGCCGAAGCCATCACCGAAGCGGTTGCCAACCTGCGCGAGATTGACCCGGCCGAGCAGCAGGCGGCTTTGGCTGATTTTCGCCGCCAGATGGCCAGCGTTCCACCTGATGATGCCAA
>JBJTRR010000423.1:0-3043 GCA_046076185.1 bacterium
CCGGCCGCTTGGGCGGCCACCCTCCGGCGAAGGGGAATTGGCGGAAGGTTTTGGTATAAAAAGGTTTAAGGAGCCATCGCTCTCGCTTTACGCTTGTGAAATACAAATAAAATGAAATGTTATTGATGTTAATGAAAAAAGCGGATTATTCGGGGCCCATGGCTTTGCGGAGGCTGGCGAGGCCTTTGGCCCACATGCCGCGGACAACTTTTCGGCTGACACCGAATCGCTGGCCGATGGATTCAAACGAAAGGCCTTCAACATGATACAGCCAAAGGACTTCGGCCTGGTCGGGCGGGAGTTTGGTGAGGGAATCGGCCAGGAGCACGGTGGCTTCGCGGCGGCTGGCGGCTTCGCTGGGGCTGGTCTGGCTCAGGGCGAGGATTTCAGCCAGGTTGGCGGCACGGCTGCCGGGTTCGGCGGCGAGACCGGCGATATGGCCGAACGTGGCCAGATTGGCGTCGAGTGGCCAGATGGCTTCACCGCCGCCGCGTTTGACACGGCTATGATAGCGGCCTAGGTCGGCGAGTTTCTGGGCGATGAGGCGGCGGA
Organism: bacterium; assembly: GCA_046076185.1. Classification (GTDB taxonomy): domain Bacteria; phylum Planctomycetota; class Planctomycetia; order Isosphaerales; family Isosphaeraceae; genus QWQI01. Next base: position 553 of record JBJTRR010000423.1, read on the forward strand.
GCCAGCCGACGAGGGCTATTTCATCGTTGCCGGTGAAGGCCGGGAACTGGCGAATGACTTCGATGAGGGTTTCCTGAACCACGTCGGAGAGTTCAACACGTTCGCGAAGCTTGGGGCCCAGGCCGGTTCGGGCGAGCATGCGGAGGTAATTACGATAGAGGTCGCAAAGTTGGCCCAGGGCTTCGGTTTCGCCAGACCGGGCGCGGGCGACGAGTGTCATGGGGTCGCTTGAATTCTGGCCGGTTGTTGATGATTCAGCCACGGGCGACTGGCCTGAAAAAAAGACGATGTTCGCGGGCCGGCCGACTTACGGACTGGCCGCTGACGTCTGATTTTACCAGTGTTGTTGAACTGAAATCAATCAGGCATTAAACCGGTTGGCCTTGCGTCGGCGGGCGACGAGGCCGATGGTAAGGCCCGAGGCGATGACCATGAAGGCAGTGGGTTCAGGCACGGGCACAGGTGATGCGCTGGTGGGGATGAGCGACCAGTTCATGGTGGCATCGGTGGTGCCGCCGGCTTTGATCAGGAATGGGCCGGTGCCGGCGAGGAACGTCTGGTTGTCGGGCACGCCGCCCTTGACGATATCAACCCAGGGGCTGACGGGGTCGAACGAGGCGACGACGTTGGAATAGCTGGTGCCGGTGATCATGCCGTTCAGGCGGCCGGTGAGAACGATGGGCTGGAGGCCGTCTTTATACCAGGTGTCGTTGACCTGAAGGGCGGCCGGCAGAACGGAGATGGAGAAGGGTGTGTCGGCGTAGGTGGTTGAGAGGCCTTCAGGCAGTGGGCCGACAAGGAACTTGCCGAGGTAGCGGCTGCCGGTGGTGCCCCAGATGGGGTCGGCCTGACTTTGGTAGCTGATGGAATTGAATCCGGTGATACCGCTGCTGCCGATCTGGCCCGAGGTGGTGAAGCCGAAGCTGGGCACTGATGAAATTGAGCCGGCGGATGCGGGAGCTGTGGCGAAAAGTGGCAGGGCCACGGCGAGAATGAGGGCTGGGAGAGCGGCTGATCTCAGCGAAATTGGCATGAGTTGATGACTCCTGCTGCGATGTAATGAATGAAGTTCGAGGGGATGGGAATGAAAAGCCACTTCGAGCGTGAAACCTTTTGCAGGACGAGAGTTGAATCGAGCCGGAATGGAACAGTACTGCGGGATTGAAATTCAATCCCGCGGTAATGTTTGTATCAGACAGCGAATTGATTTGAGAGAGACAGACACAAGTGCAATCTCAGGCGATCTGACGGTGACGACGATACCAGACCAGGCCGGCGGTCGAGAGACCGAAGACGACGATGGAGGCTGGCTCGGGAACGGGCTGAACGACGAGCAGCGACTGGGCTGTGGTGCGGCCACCGTTGGTGGTGGACGGGACAAGTGTCAGCGAGGTGTCGAGATTCACCAGGGTGTTGCTGTAGCCATTGGTGAGGAAGGCCGGGACGGGTGTCGAGTCGAAGCTGACCATGAGGTCAGACTGGCTGGCGCCGGTAACTGTGCCGTTAATCTTGCCGGTAAGGACGATAGGCTGGTAGCCAGAGTTAATTGGCTTGTTATCCACCTGCGAGACCAGATAGGTGATTGAGAACGGGGTGTCGGTGTAGCTGGTGGATACGCCGCTGGGCAGGGCCGAGACCATGAATTCACCGAGGCTGAACGAAGATGGCGTGGTGAACTGGGCGCTTGGCACGCTGTTGAAGCTGATCACCGGAGTGCCGGAGACACCCTGGGAGTTGATCGAACCTGAGGTGGCGTAGCTCATCAGAACTTTAGATGACTGAGAAGGGCTGGGGCCGGCTTCGGCACTTGCCGCGAGACCCAGGACCAACGTGATTCCCGTCATCCATGCGCGTGGAACGTTGAAAAATCTCATGATTTGCCTCTGATACCTCCATGATTCAGGCAAACGGTAGTTCGAAATCGAACTGTCTTTCAGGATCAGCCGAAATTAACCATCAGCAGAAAAGATAGTCTGAATCCATTCATGCAGACATCCGTGCCGCATCAGCTAACTTCAAACCGGCAGGTTCAATGGCTGAAACTGCGAGTTCCCGAAGTAATCGAGGGAATCGTAGTCAGATTCGGAAAATTCTACAAGTGCAAAAATTCTTTTTTCTGAAGTTTTTTCAAAATTGTTCCGACGCGGGAGCAATTTTGGCAAACCGGCCCTGGCTTGGGGGGTCAGAGAAGGCTCTCAAGCACGAGCTTGAGTTTGCGCACTTCAACTTCCGTTGGAAAGTCTCTGTCAGGCAGGTTTTCGATCGCCACAACCAGGCCACGGCGATAGCCGAACCGCTGCAGCTGGGTGACGACACGGGTGTATTCAATCTCGCCCTGGCCGATCTTCACCTGAAAGCCGCCGGGCTTGCGTGTGGTGTCGCGAAGCCGGCAATTCTGGACATAAGGGAAGACTTCATCAAACGATGCGCTTTGAAACTGGCCGTTGATATAGTGGCTGGTGTCAAGCGTTAAGCCGATGCCGGGCGTGGC
>JBJTRR010000424.1:0-2711 GCA_046076185.1 bacterium
AGTCAAAAATTCAGAAGATTAACACCTTCCATATTGATCAGTTTGCCTACTTCCTCAATAAACTTCAGTCGATTGAAGAAGGCGACAGCACCCTGCTCGACCACAGCATGATCGTCTATGGCAGTGGCCTTGGCGATGGCAACCGTCATAATCACGACGATCTACCAATTCTTCTGGCTGGTGGCGGCAGTGGTACGCTCGTGAGCGGTCGGCACATTCAGTATCGTGAAGACATGCCACTGAATAACCTGTTCCTCTCCATGCTCGACCGCATGGGAGTGCCTGCCGCTTCCGTTGGCGACAGCACCGCGAGGTTGCAGAATCTCGGCATGTGAGTGGCTGACTGGGCCAATAAAACATTCTTCGAAAGCGAAAGCCCCCGGCTTTCGCTTTTTCATTTCACCAGAACGGCTTGTCATCCGGCGGGTTTCGAAGTTCATCAGGCAGTTGATAAAGCTTTATAGCATTAAACCTTTCGCCATCCCACACTAGTTCATTCACAGCAACATTATCAATTTTTATTGAGTGTAGATCAGCGACACTCATCCCTTTAACCAAACTGGCCAGAAGCACACGAATCAGCATGCCATGCGAAACGACGATAACATTTTTACCCAGATGACTTTCGGCAATTCGTTTCAGAGCCGGAACACCCCTGGCCTGCATCTGCGAAAAACTTTCACCTGAGGGATGCGTGTAGTCAAGGTTACCGCCAGACCACTCATCCATGGCTGAGGTGTAAACATGGCGGAATTTTTCGCGGCAGGCCCCGGCAAGATCACCCATCGAGCGTTCATGCAAGTCCTTTATTTGATTTAGCTTACAATTTATCCTCTGCGCGATTGGCCGGGCGGTATCGATCGCCCTTCGCATGGCTGAGCTGTAAATCGCGTCAACCTGAAGATCAGCGAATGAATCAGCCAATCGCCGGCTCTGTTCATGCCCCCACTCAGAAAGACCAATATCCGACTCACTCCCATGAAATCGCGAAACATCAGCCGTCTGGGCATGCCGTAGCAGGAAAATCCTTGTCATTGTGAAATTGATATCCCAATTTTTAATGTGAGGCAATTCGTTTGGCTGGTGCAGTTTCGGTCGAACCACCGGCAGCATTCCGCTCGGTCGCTTCAACCTTCTTTGGCTTGGTTTCTATCTCATTTTGAGTACACCCTGCAAAAAGCAGAAGAATGCACGCAAAAAAGCCATTGATCTTATAAGTTGATTGAGCTTTACGATATTCTCTCATTCTCGATCCCACCCTGTTGCCTTTTTTTCATTGATGAATTTTTCAATATCTGATCCTTCATAAAACCAGAGTCGGCCAACCAGCTTTGCCTCCTGGCCAGGCTCAAGGTCAGGAAACTGGGGATCGGAATGCAGGCAGGGGCAGGGAGCATTGCCCCAAACCCTTACTGGCCTTGACCATGCATGAATGACCCATCGCGTTTTATCCGAATTGCCGACAATCGCATAAGGCGACTTAAACTCTTTATTATCATTGGTTTGTGAATCGAACCCCCTGGCACCTTTCAGCATTGCACACTGTTGAACCTTGAGCCCGGTCAATTTCTGCCCAGTACCATTTTTCAGCGAGAGCTCCATCCGGATTTCATCTTTGGCAGCCACTGCTTTGGCCGTGTAGGAAATACCGTTGGGAAGCACGCGGGTCAACGAGAGATTTCCATTTGCATCTCTCTTCCATTCCATAGCTTCCAGCTTCATTCCGGCTTTATCAAAAATCGTTGGAATGTGTGTATGGGCAAGATAAGTCAGACCCAGATTTGAGAATATCGCCTCTGGCAAGTCCACAACAACGTAACTTGATGCATCCCATGGAGTAAAAACCGATATTTTTGTCTCGCGCTGCGGCTCAATCGCTCCCTCAAGGAATCCAATCCGCGGATGTCTCCCGCCCGGGTAGGGCAACAATTTCAATCTGTCGCCATAAGGTTCAACGGGCGACAGATCAACACCCAATCTTTCGATCGCCGATTGCAACTGATCCTTATCCATACCAGTCACTTCCGAAGCCTCTTCGGTTCGGAATCGATGATAACGCAACATGTTTTCAAGCCAATACTTAAGATCGTCGTCTGACTGTGCCGGTCTGGTTTGTGCACTCCGGCCTGTTCTGGCTTGAACAATTTCGCAACCCGACACAGTTCCAGAAGACAACAATAACGATGCAACACAGCCTGAAACAACTAGGTAAGTTGTGAATTTATAATGATTTAAACCAAGCATGCACTTCATTTTGGGTTCCCGTCTTGCTTGAAAGGCAGAATCAGCACTGGTCCGATGATTTTAGTAGTAAATGATTCTTTTTGAAATCACTAATGGGTCGATTGGCTAAAATTGCCAGGTTGTTTAGCCATGAAAATTCGCGAACCTGCGTGTTTATGAATCGAATTGGGAACTGACCGTAGCACTGGCTGAGAATGGCTTTAGAATAAAATCCGCCTTGATCGGCACCAGTTAAAACCGGCACCCACTTGATTTTTTAGCCCCGGCCTTTATATTTAAGTGGTCAAATGCACTCGTAGCTCAATTGGATAGAGCATCGGTCTACGGAACCGAAGGTTATAGGTTCGAATCCTATCGAGTGTACTAATTACCCCTCCCACGAATTACGAACTGGAATTGCGGAATACCTGGTTTCGGTTATGATATCTTATGAATCACATCTTGATACCACAGCACGGAGGCTGACA
>JBJTRR010000425.1:0-4523 GCA_046076185.1 bacterium
ACACCCAAAACGGGCGAATCGAAGGATAATTAAGTGTCTCATGGCCGGTTGTCCAGTGCAGCCGGCTATTTTTTTCTATTGCTTTTGTGTTTGTCATAGGAATTGCTTTTGCCTGACACTTGCAGGTGTATTAGCTGCATCCCAATACAATCAAAAGATACACAGTCAGCTGTTTGCCAAACAAAGTGTATTTTTCATGTAAAAAAGCCTGGGCTGCGATAGCAAGCAGGTTGTCATCGCAGCGCAGGCTTGGAATGCAAGAAAAAGCGTCACTTCAGCGGTAGAAACTTCACACAGACTGGTGTGGGCACATTCACAACAGCTGTTGCCTTGCCTGCTGGCTGGCCGGTTTTGGCATCAATGGCATGCACTTCAATCAGGCCGGTGTTCTGGCCTTCAATCAGCATCCAGTGGCCGGAAGAGTCAATATTAAAATTACGCGGGGTGTCGATTGCCTTCGACATATAATTCCCTACATATTTCAGCGAGCCGCCCGGCTCAACGGTAAATGTCGTAATCGAATGATAACCCCGGTTCGACCCATACACAAAGTGTCCGTTAGGGTGCACCACCACTTCAGCCGTATAGCTTGTGCCCTTGAAATTAGGTGGCAAGGTGCCAATCGTCTGCGTTTCGGTCAGTTCGCCGGTCTGCTGGTTCACGTCAAATGCGACAACCGTATTACCCATTTCGTTAATCACAAAAGCCCTTTTGCCGCCAGGTGCAAAAGCAAAATGCCGTGGGCCCGACTTCGGCTTGATCTTCACAAAAGGCGGGTTGGCGGGTGTCATGGCACCGGTGTGCGAATCAAAGGCAAAAATCAGCACTTTATCAAGCCCCAGGTCGGCCACATAGGCGAATTTACCATCAGGTGAAAAATTGCCTGAATGGGCATGGGGGCCCTGCTGCCTGTTGGCGTCTTCACTGCTGCCCTGGTGCTGCACAAAGGCTGTGAGCTTGCCCAGCGAGCCGTCTTCATTAATCGAAACCGAGCCCGAGCTGCCGCCGCCGTAATTGGCGAAAAGCACAAACCGGCCAGTAGGGTCGATTGACAAATGACAGGGGGCCGTGCCGCCGGTTTCCACCTGGTTAATCTGCTTCAGGTCGCCATTTGGCTGAATTTCAAAGGCCGTGAGGCCACCACTTTTCTTGCCGTTCTGGTTGTCGATTTCATTCACGCTGTAAACATTCCTGCCGTTTTTGTGAATCGCCAGAAACGACGGATTGGCCACTTTCGCCGCCACGGCTGGCTCAGTAGCCTTGCCCGTGGCCGGGTCGAGATCAAAGCGGTAAATGCCTTCGCTCTTCGTGCCGTTGGTGTATGTGCCCACATAAACCCGCAGCGACTGAGCCTGAAGATTCAACGCCGATGCACCCATTACCACCCCCAGCAACGCCAGCCGGGTAAGCGAAACGAATTGACTTGCTGCCGATTTCATTTGATTTTCAGCCTTCCCTCGTGTTTTGATTGATCCTGCCAGGCGCCACATTTTGCCGCTCGGCACATTCTCATCAGCGTAAGGCGATGCCCGGCCCGTGTCGAGAGTGCACCCGTTTTTTTGTTGAAATCGAGCGACTTTTTGCGGATATTGAATGAATATCAATCGGCAAAAAACAAACCGCACCCTGATCGACCGGATGTAACGCCATGCCTCAGCCCCAGTCTCGCCGAAATCTACTTAAATCCGCCCTCGCTGGCATCGTTTCCCTCAGCTTCGGCCGCAGGGCCCGAGCGGCCGGTCAGCCGGAAGGTTATACCATTCCAACACTTGATATCGACGGCTGGAAGGATCATCAGGTCGTTGTTGATCGCGAGCCAGGCCAGTATCTCGGCCACCCGACAACCGTCCTCCTGGAAGACGGCCACACCATTCTGACGGTTTATCCCAAGGGGCACGGCAGGGGGCCGATCCAGTACAAGAAATCAACCGATGGAGGTAAAACCTGGAGCGAACGCCTGCCAACACCGCCCAACTGGGTGACCAGCGGCGAAACACCCACCATCCATCGGGTGATTGACGCCGCCGGCAAAAAACGCCTTGTCGTTTTCTCTGGCCTTAAACCGATCCGCAAAGCGATTTCTGATGACGACGGCGCGACATGGACAGAGCTGGCACCGATTGGCGAATATGGCGGTATTGTGCCCATGGGCAGCGTGGTGAAGCTGACCGACAAGCCAGGCCACTATCTGGCCCTGTTTCACGACGACGGTCGCTTCATGATTGAGCCTTATCGCCCATCGCCCAAAGGCTTTTACGTCTATCAGATCAATAGCACTGATGGCGGAATCACCTGGGGCGAGCCTAAAGTAGTGGCCCATCATCCAGACGCACACCTGTGCGAGCCGGGTGCCATTCGGTCGCCTGATGGCAAGCAGATCGCTGTATTGCTGCGTGAAAACAGCCGGAAGCATAATTCGTTTCTGATCACTTCAAACGACGAAGGTAAAATGTGGTCGAAGCCCGTAGAACTGCCGGCTTCACTCACGGGCGATCGCCACAACGGGGCATATGCCAAAGACGGGCGTCTGATGATTTCCTTCCGCGATACCACTCGCAAGTCTCCGACAAAAGGCGACTGGGTGGCCTGGGTCGGTACCTATGAAGATATTATCAACGGCCGTGAAGGGCAATATCGTGTGCGGTTGAAGGATAATCACAAGTCGGCCGACTGTGCCTACCCAGGTGTAGAGCACCTGCCCGACGACACCTTTGTGCTGACAACCTATGGCCACTGGACACCCGGCGAGCAGCCCTATATCCTCTCGGTGCGTCTGACACTTGCTGAGCTTGATGCCCTGGCAGCGAAGCAGAAATAACCGCAGGCCGAGAAGTGACTGATCAATTGATGCCGACTTCAATCCTTGCGATTTCGTAGGGAGTGAGGTCGATATCAACGGCGTCGTCGCTTACGGAAAGATCGATCACAGTCTGCCCGCGATCATCAATCTGTCTGGCATATGTCGGATTGAGCATCGTTCGAAGCCGCACACGTGCCGCCCTGCCAGCCGATTCTACCAGATTAAATACAACAGCCCCGCCCCGCCCCTCACTGCCTGAAGCCAGATATTCGACTTTTGACATGGTCACATTGCGGTGATCAAGATGGTAGAACCAGCCGCGATGCCCCGTGACCGGCGGCCCTGACCGCACCGGCACAATGAATGGCGGCGTAAGTTCATCCTGAACCGCCTGATGCGGAAATTCAAGGTCGAGCACCAGTGCCACCTTGAACGAGCGGGCCTGTTCCCGGCCAGTCACCAGCACGGTGTCAAGCATTCGCTGGCCGTGCCGCCGATGAAACGGCAGGCCCTGCGGCAAAATGGTAATTCGCTTGCTGCCCTGGCCAATTTCAAGGGCTTCGGGCGAAGTTGGCCGGTTGGCCGTGCTGGAATGAGCCTGAAGGTGTGACAGGCGTCGAATACGGGCGTCGGACTCGCGCCAAGCCCAGCGGCAGACCAGAGCCCTGCCCCAACTGCTGTAAGCTGCGTGGCTTGATGAGAAAAAACTCTCGTCAATGTCTGAAAGATGGATTGTCAGGTTCAGCGTTGGCCGCCCCAGGCTGGCTTCAAAGACCTGCTCAAACCGGGCCACCGTACGACTGGTGTCTGATGGATCAACCACTCGCCCCCTCGTTCTCACTTCCATGCGGGCAGGGCCGCCATAACAAACGTCGGGGTTGCCCTCCTGAATCATGCAAGGCGCATCGGTAGCCCCGCCCACCCCTATCAGTGAAAGTTGCTGACCCATTCGAGCCTGCGGCTCGCCGGGCCGTTTCAGACCTTTAAATCCGCCTGTAGTGGCATCAATTGAAACGACAAAATGCGGATGAATGATCTGGTTTGCCTCAAAGTCATACCGAAGCTGCCCCATGGGCGTGATCGGGTCATCGACATTCGCAAAAGCTGGCACCCAGGCATAGCCATTGGCAGGCAGATCAACAACGACAAGTGTCCCCTCCGCCAGAAACTGGGCCGCGTGCACCGATTCGCACAGCCTCAGGTCAGGCGCGGCCTGGTCAAGCACCACCGGCACTCGCCGGGCCACGGCACAGGTATTAAAGACCAGCGAGCCCGGCATACCCTCAGGAGCTTCAGCCATAATCTCGGGGGCAATTTTTTCGGCAATGTCAAGTGTGGTTCGTCGGGCCAGGCTTGTCGATTCGTCGTTTTCTGCTTCATCGGCCAGCAATCTTTCAGCCGGTTCTGCTGATCCGCCCAAGTCAACATCAAGCCAGCGGGCAAGGGCAAAAAACCATGAAAGGCTATCATATTCGGCCCTTGTCTTGTATCGCTCAATGAGTCGGGAAACCGGGTTTTCCTCGTCGGCGGCAAGGGCAAGTTCAAGCGTATTACAATCGTAGCCGTCAATTTCCGGCGTCATCGTGTCAAATGGCCGGTCGGTCTGCGAAAAGAAGTCGCCGGCCGTCTGCATCCGCCCGAAAACCGGTGCGTACGACTGAATCTTTCGCAGCAATTCAAGCCACTTTGGTGGCTGGCCCGGCCAGCGAAGCCAGCAGCCAAG